>NZ_JBJIAO010000017.1:0-106362 GCF_045310825.1 Mycobacterium sp. SMC-21
CGGACTCGGCACCGACCGAATCAACTGGAACGGAGGTCGCCTGAAACAAGCCGATCCACAGGTATTGACAATTCCTCTCGAACCCGCGACCAAGGGATTATGAGTCCCCGGCTCTAACCAACTGAGCTACCGCCCCATCGCGAAGATCGCGGCCACCATGTTCGCATGGCGCCACGGGCGGGCACCCCATGGGCTGCCATCGGCGTTGCGGTCTAAGAGCCGCCACGCCGGCAGAGCGCTTCCGCCAGCCGCTCCGTCGACTCTTCCATCTGCGCGCGGCCGATGACCGGCAGGTGCTCCAGCATGTCGGTGTGTCGGAATGCCGACCAGTCGTATGTCTCAGTGACAAGTGTCCGCTCCGGTCCGATCGGCGTGAGCCGCCATATCCAGGTGTGACCCGCAGGTTCCTGGCCGGGTTCGGCGGGGGCCCATCCGACAGCACGGTCGGGCTCGTAACAGATGACGTGGTTCTCGACGCGGTTGCCCGCACGCATGTTCATCACGAACACCGCACCCAATTCGCTGAAGGGGCGATGGTCGGCCGCACTGAGGATCATGCCGCTCGTATCGAGCACAACATGGTTGTCCGGCGTGGTCAGAAACGCGAACACGAGATCTGCACTCGCGTCCACGACACGCGATACCTGTATGCGGCTGTGTTGGATAGCCATCACTGATCTCCTCTGCGAATTCACCGCCTATCTATCGAGACTGCGCACAGCGCCGTTTGTCATCGTGGCTCTGTGTAAACGGGCATCTGATCGGCCCTGAGCGGATGCGTCTCTTTGACCGCACTGCCACCAGGCATCATGTGGAGCGTGACCGACTCTCATCCGTTCGACCAAGCCCTGGAACTACAGACCGTCGATGACACGCGCATGCGTGGGCAGACGCACCCGGACTGGGCGAACATGGTCGGCCCCTTCGGCGGCATCACTGCGGCGACGCTGCTGCATGCAGTCGAGCTGCGGCCCGACCGCATCGGTGAACCGCTGGCACTCACGGTCAACTTCGCGGCACCCATCGCCGACGGCGAGTTCGATATCGCACTGAAGCCCGCCCGCACCAACCGGACGAACCAGCACTGGATCGCCGAACTCAGCCAGGACGGCGACATCAAGACCACGGCCACCATGGTTTTCGGCATCCGCCGCGACACCTGGTCGGACGATGAGTCACGCATGCCGAGTGCGCCCAGGCCGGAGGGGCTCGAAGTCAGCGGCCCTCCCCTGCCTTGGGTCAGCCAGTACGACATGCGTTTCGTCGAAAACCCTTTCCCGGCAGAGGATGCCGAGCCCAGTGAGTCCTCGCGGACGACGCTGTGGGTGCGGGACGCCAACCAGCGCGGCCTCGACTTCGCCGCCCTGGCCGCGATGTCCGACATCTTCTATCCCCGGGTTTTCCTGCGGCGCGGCGGATTCTTCCCGGCCGGCACGATCTCACTCACCACGTACTTCCACGCCAATGGGCAGGAACTCGAAAGCATCGGCGGGGACTACGTATTGGGCAGTGCGCACGCAAATCGCTTCTCGGACGGATACTTCGACCAGAGTGCGCATGTGTGGGCTCGCGACGGCGCGCTGCTCGCCAGCACCCATCAGATCGTGTACTTCAAGGGCTGAAGTCCTCACCGGCGAGCGACTCGTTACGGCGCACGTGGCACTGCCGTCGCGGCATGGGATGCCGTGGCGCGGTGCCGAGTTAGCTTGCGGGCCTGTCTGTTTCACCGTCATCGTCACCACTCTCGGCTGGGTAGAGCGTGGGGTGCCAGTAGTGGTTGGTTCGGGGTTGGCCGACGTCCAGTAGTGGTGGTGGGGTCCAGTGGGCGCGGCCGCCCGCCATGGTGGTGTGCCAGCCGCCGGTGTCGGCGAGGCGGTTGTCGGTCCCGCAGGCCAGGGCGAGGTTGGTGATGTCGGTGGGGCCATCATCGCGCCAGTCGGTGTCGACGTGATGGGCCTGGCAGCGGGAGGCGGGGGCGGTGCAGTGGGGTTTGGTGCAGCCCAGGTCGCGGGCGAACAGGGCGAAGCGTTGGACGACGGTGGCGGTGCGACGCGCTCGGCCCAGGTACAGCGGTTGTTCGGTGTGGTCGTCAAAGACGACGAGGTAGTGGTCGGCGCCGCGGGCAGCCATGCGGATGAGATCGCGGATCGGTAACCGGCTGCCGGTGAGGGTCAGTGCGTGGCCGGTGCCGCGCTCCAAGTCGGCGACGGTGCAGGTGGCCGCGATGGCCACAGGTAGGCCGTTGTGGTCGCCGAGGTCGGTGCCGAGGGCGATGCGGCCCATGGCAGCGAGGGCGTCGTGGTTGCGTTGGTCGGTGCTGCGGGTGTCGTTGTCGATCTGGGCCTGGGTGGGGGTGCCGGATTGGCAGGGTGTGGGGTCGGCGGGGTTGCACATGCCGGAGGCGCCGAGTTTGTCGTGGACTGCTTCGAGGGTGGCGCGTGCTTCGGGGTCGAGCCAGCCGTCCACTTTGGACATGCCGTCGGGTTGTTGTTTACCGATGCGGAAGCTGCGTTTGCGGGCGCGTTCGGCGTCATCGGGCAGGGGTCCGTCCTGATCGAGCAGGTACAGCAGCGCCTCAGCGGCGGCGCGCAGTTCTTCCGGGCTCTGGTGCCGCGCCCCAGCAACCAGGGACTGTTCGAACTGCCCGCTGGTGGTGGGGTCGATCCAGCCGGGGAGTTTGTTGATGAACTGGCCGATCACTTTCACGTGCTCGGTGTTGATCACGCCGTCGGCCTGGGCCGCGGCGACGAACTCCCACAGCGGCGGCAACGGTTCGCCGGTCAGCCCGGTGCGGGGCGCCAAATGCTGGGCGTCGCGGACCTGGCGGTTGGCTTCGGTGGTGTCCAGGCGCAGCCGGATACGCAGCACCTCGGCCCAGTTTTTCGCGCCTAGTTCTCGGGCCGTGACCTGAGACTGCGCCGCAACCAAGATCCGGTGATCGACCGCCTCGGCCGCGCACCTCAACCTCTCGCGGCGGGACTTCAACGCCAACAACGTCGCCACGTCCAGACCGGTGTGATCCAGGGACGCGAGCCGCGCGTGCGCCGCCTCGTAGGCGGCGTACGCCTCCTCGACAACGGCTGGATCGGTCAATCCCATACATCGAACACTAGTTCGAACCACTGACAAGAAGCCGCCGGGAATGTGACGCTAGTTACCCACTGTGACCAGCGCAAACAAAGTGACCAAAGTTTTTCAGAGAGCTCCCGAAGAACGCCTAGGAGAACACCGGCTGCCCGTCGGCTCCGAGCAGATAGCGCTCGGTGCCTTCACTGACTCGCGGCGCGTCTCCACCCAACGCGACGGCAATCTTGTTGATGCCGTTGCGCATCACGTCGAGGGTGATCTCGGTGGCCTCCGCGTCGGAGAAGTGCGCCCGTACGCCCGCGGCAACGTCGGCCGGTATCCGCGACGGCGTCCACACCAAGGCGTCGACGTAGCGCAGCACGGCTTTCTGCCTCTCGTCGAGCAGCGTCGACGACTCGTACAGCTCGATCTCCGAGTACAGCGACTCATTGCCGCCGGCATCCAATGCTGTGCCCTCGCGCAGCGACTTGCACAGCCGGCAGTTGTGCGCGGCCGCGCCGCGCAGTCGCACCACTTCGGTCATCACCGGATCGAGTTCGCGACGCGCCCCCACCGAACTTGCGAAGCGGTTCAACAGCAGGTCCACCGGGTCAGTGTCGTGGTCCCAGCCGTCGGGATCGGCGATCGGCGGCAGCCCGAGCGCCGCAAATCCGGCCCGCACTCGCGGCACGAAGTCCGCGACGTACATCAACGCCACGATGCGAAAACTGTTGGGGCCCAGCGCTGCAGTGAGCTCTCCGCGCTGAGCCACGGAAATCACCGACACGTCGGTGCTGAACTGCTCGGCGAACTCAGCCACCATCGGCTCGGCGTCGGACACGGGCCCGAACACTGCTTCATAGGGCAACGGCGCGAGGCCCAGGGTCTCGGCACACGTCTGCCGCATCGCCGCGTTGAGCCGCCGATCGGCGGGCGGCGACAGTGCGATCAGGGACGTCAGTAGCTCCTCCACACCCCGGATTATTGCCGCGATGAGACGATCGACGCATGAGTTCGACCGTCTCGGCCGCATTCGCCTCCGACAACGCTGCTGGTGCTCACCCACGGGTGGTGGAGGCGATCGTCGCCGCCAACCAGGGCCCGGTGAGCTCGTACGGCACCGACCCGGGCACCGAACGCGCAGCGCAGGCCGTCAGAGCGGCCTTCGGGGCCCCCGATGCCGAGGTCCTGTTCGCACTGACCGGCACCGCGGCCAACATCATCGCGCTGGCTTCGGCAGTACGGCCCTGGCAGGAAATTCTGTGCAGCGATATCGCGCACTCGTTGCTCGACGAAGCCGGTGGGCCGGTACGAATCGCCGCGGCACAACTGACCCCGCTACCGAGCGATGACGGCCTGATCTCACCGAAGGAACTCGATCGACACATTGCGCGCCGCGGCGAGGTGCACCACTCGCAGCCGCGCATCGTCACCATCACCCAGTCGACCGAGAACGGCCGCGTCTGGTCGCCCGCCGCGCTGACGGAGTTCATCGACTACGCCCACCAGCACGACCTGCTGGTCCACGTGGACGGCTCGCGAGTCGCCAATGCCATTGCCGCCCTTGGCATCACTCCACAGGAAGCCATCGGTGACGCCGACATCGTCACCGTCGGCGGCACGAAAAACGGCATGCTGTTCGGTGACGCGGTACTGATCCGCCGGCCCGCACATTTCGAGGGAATTCGCTTCGTACAGAAGCAGATCGGCCATCTCGCCAGCAAGCACCGCTTCATCTCGGCTCAGTTCGAGGCCATGCTGCACGACGATCTCTGGTTGCAGACGGCGGCCCACGCCAACCGCATGGCGGCGACATTGAGCGCCGGTTTCGCGGAGGCAGGGTTGCAACTGGCGGCGCCGACCGAGGCCAACGAGGTGTTCGTCATCCTCGACGCCGCGACCACAGCGCGCGTCCGGGAACGGTTCGCGGTCCACGCTCCCGACCCGCTGAGGCCGATCGTGCGGTTCGTCTGCTCATGGGCCACCACCGACGACGACGTCGCCGCGGCGCTGAAAGCTATTGCGCCTGACTGACCGACGACATGTGGAAGTCCGGAATCGGCAACGGCCCGATTGGTGGTTGAGTCGCGATGGGTTACAGGACGGCCGTACAGCAATTGGCGGGTGCCGTTGGCCTCTTGGCGCGATGAGGTGTCGGACAACCACCCTGTCTAGGAAGACCCTGACTGTAGTTTGGTTGCGAAATCGACTACAAGCAAAAGGAATTCAGCGATCTTGTTGTTGTCTTCCTCGAAGTCTGCCACCAGTATCGACATGTCGTCCGTCGCGTTTGGTTTGCGGTAGGCGTCTATTCTCTCTTGCACACGTTCACGTTTCTCACGGATCAGCTCGCGTTGGTCGTGTACATCCTTGCCGATCGCGAGGATTGACACGGCGATGCCCACGCCCGGAACAGCCTTCAGGAGCTCTTCAGTTGTCTTCAAAGCTATTTCAGTGGCTGTCGCTTTTCCGACTGGCTTGAACCAGCCTGGCTTGGCGTCGGAGCCCTTCGGCGTCGGGTCGCTGACGAACAGAAACGTCACAAGGAGGTTCAGCCGAGCTAGTAGCAGGTCAGCCGCTTCTAGGGCGGTCGCGCCGACCTCGTTTGTGGCGGCGAGTGCGCTCGCCATGAGGGCTTCTCTGGCCTGCTGTCCCTCCCGCAGGCGGTCCCGAGCTGGGAGCCCTTGGTCGAGCGCATCGTCGATTTGAGCGAGGGTTTCTTCATTTGCCCTACCGCCGATGCCGTCGAGTGCATCCCTGATCTTTGTGACTGCCTCGATGAGTGCGTAGAGAGGGCTGTCGGGGCCCTCGACCTCGACTTCCACCGTCTGCACTATCCGTCTCGCGAGGTCCTTGAGGGTGCTCTGCAGTACGCCGAACAGGTACCCGACATCGCCCGCGAGCGGCTCATATATTTGGTCGAAGCGGTCGAGTTCGAATTCGAGGACTTCCGCGGCCTGGGTGCGCGCGGGGCTCGCTGTCGGCGTGTTGAGCAACTCGAGGCGCTCCAACGTTGCCTTCGTGAGCTGTTGGCCGTCGATTCTGTACCTCGTAAGCGCTTGGACCAGGCTGGCCCTGCCTGATTCGAGTTGAGCGAATGCCGAGTTGATCGGCGCGCTGTTATCGGATGATGATTCGCTGTTTGTCATTGCGCCCCGCCTCACCCCGGGCTCGGGCTGCCGGATTAGCAGCCCGACATGCTGCGACAACAATAGTTGGCGCGTGGCCCGCCCCGCAGCTAGTTCGTCAGCACGGCGTTGTTCCCGGTGGGCTTATTGCGCCTGACTGACCGACGACATGTGGAAGTCCGGAATCCGCAGTGACGGCATCTGGGCCCGGGTGGCCCAGTCGCCCCATTCGCGCGGCAGCGTGGTTTCGCTGACGCCGGCCTCGGTCGCGCGCCGCAGCAGGTCCAGCGGACTCTCGTTGAACCGGAAGTTGTTGACCGCGGCCGTCACTTCCCCGTCCTCGACGAGGTAGACGCCGTCGCGCGTCAGACCGGTCAGCAGCAGCACCGTCGGATCGACCTCACGCATGTACCACAGGGTGGTGAGCAGCAGGCCGCGTTCGGTGCCGGCGATCATGTCGGACAGAGTCACCGAGCCGCCGGTCATCAGCAGATTGTCGGCCGGCACGGCCACGGGCGCGTCGAATTCGGCTGCGGCAGAACGCGGATACGCCAACGCGTTCACGACACCGTCGCGAATCCAGTCGACCCGACCGATGTCCAGGCCGTTGTCGAACACCGACACCCGCTCCGACGAACTCGACGTCGCCACGAACGGCAGGCAATCCAGCCCGGGCGCAAAGGGATCCGAGTACAGGGTCAGTCCGAGGTCGGTGAGCTTCTCCCCCACCCGGGTACCGCCCGGCGCCGACAGCGCGGTCCGGCCCTCCTGCGCGCCACGGCCATCCATGCTCCAGCCGAGGTAGATCATCATGTCCGCGACGGTCGACGGCGGCATCAGCGTCTCATACCGACCGGCGGGCAACTCGACGGTCCGCGAGGCCCAGCCGAGGCGCAGGCACAGGTCATCGAGCATGGAATCGACTGGCACGTCGACGAAGTCGGCGGTGCTGACGCCCGCCCAGGCGCTGGCGCCATCGCGTTTGGCGTTGATCTCCACCGAGCCGGTCGGCTGGGTGAACCGCCGCCGGATGCCACCCGAGGTGGCCAGGTACGTGGTGTCGAGTTCGTGCCGCGCGAACCCGTACAGCGCGTCGCTGCGGTGGAAGCCGTCGACCAGACGCGTGGCCACGTTCCCGAACACCGAGGCACCGGTCAACGGCGACGGTGCGTCCCAGTCGTCGGAGGTCTCCACGCCGGCCAGGGCCGGCGCGCTGTCACGCGCCTCGGGCGCCGCCTCCGCGGCGTCCTGCGACGCCGCGACGAGGCCCGCGATGGTCGACGGATCGACCTCACTGGATTTCACGACGCCGACCCGGGCCTTGTCCCCTTGGCGGACAATCGAAATGACGGTGGTCTCGCGGCTCACCGACTCACCGTTGGTGGTCATGGTGTTGCGGGCCCAGCGCAGTGACGCGGTGGACCTGTCGGTCACCAGCACGATGGTCTCGTCGGCTCGACCCCGGCGGGTGGCCTCGGCCAGCACCAGGTCGACAACTTGCGGTGCAGTCAGCATCAACGCCCCGATTCAGTTCGCGTGTTGAGCACATTGATTCCGCGGAACAGCGCGGACGGGCAGCCGTGACTGACGGCCGCCACCTGGCCGGGCTGGGCCTTGCCGCAGTTGAACGCGCCACCGAGTCGCCAGGTCGACTCTCCGCCAACGGCTTCCATCGATCCCCAGAAGTCGGTGGTGGTGGCCTGGTAGGCGACGTCGCGCACCTGGCCGTCCAGCTTGCCGTCGCGGATCTTGAAGAACCGCTGCCCGGTGAACTGGAAGTTGTACCGCTGCATGTCGATTGACCACGATTTGTCGCCGACGATGTAGATGCCGTTCTCGACCCGGCTGATCAGATCATCGGTGCTGAGGTCGTCAGTGCCCGGCTGCAGCGAGACGTTGGCCATCCGCTGGATCGGCACGTGATGCGGCGAATCCGCGTACGAACAGCCGTTGGACCGGCTGACCCCGAGTTTCGGCGCGAACACGCGGTCCAGCTGATAGCCGACGAAGACACCGTCGCGCACCAGGTCCCAGCTCTGCGCGCGGACGCCTTCGTCGTCGAATCCGATGGTGGCCAAACCGTGTTCGACGGTGCGGTCGGCGGTGACGTTCATGATCGGTGACCCGTACTGCATGGTCCCCAGCTTGTCCGGGGTGGCGAACGACGTACCGGCGTAGGCCGCTTCGTAGCCGATGGCCCGGTCGTATTCGGTGGCGTGGCCGATGGATTCGTGGATGGTCAGCCACAGGTTGGTCGGGTCGATCACCAGATCGGTGGGGCCGGCCGTCACGCTGGGCGCCTTGACCTTCTCGGCCAACAGCGTCGGCAGCTCCGCCAATTCGGTTGTCCAGTCCCAGACCTCGTCACCGGCGACGGCTTCCCAACCACGCGCGGTCGGCGGCGCCAGTGTGCGCATCGTTTCGAAAGCACCGGCTGCGGCATCCACCGCGACGGCCTCGATCGTCGGCTGCACCCGGACCCGTTGTTGCGTGATCGACGAACCGAACGCATCGGCGTAGAACACCTGCTCCTTCACGGCCTGCAGTCCCGCCGACACGTGGTCCACGCCGTCGGCCGCGAGCAACCGCCCCGAGTACTCGCCCAGTAGCGCGATCTTGTCGGCAGCGGTGACCTCGAACGGGTCGATCCGGTACGGCGACACCCATGACACATCGGTGTAGACCGGTTCGGGAGCCAACTCGATGCGTTCGGCATTGAGCGGCGCCAGCGCCACCGCGACCTGCACGGCGCGACGGGCGGTCTCGGCCGCGACCTCGGGGTTCAGCTCGGCATGCGAGGCGAAACCCCAGGTGCCGTCCACGATCACCCGGACCGCTAGCCCGATTTCCCGGTTGACCACCGAGGATTCCAGCTCGCCGTCACGCAGCTGGATGTGTTCGGTGGTGATCCGGTGAATCCGGAGGTCGGCGTAGCTCGCACCGGCAGCCAGCGCGGCCGACACCGCGGCCTCGGCCAGCAAATGGCGCGGCAAGGCCAGGAAGTCGGCGTCAACCCGTCGCAGCGCAGTCACGGCTACACCGTAGTAGCACCACACGCTTTAATGATCCGGTGGCACGCCGCAGGTTTCGGGACACCCTTACCGGCTATGCGCTGCTCGCCCCCAGCCTGTTCGGCGTGGTGATGTTCCTGCTGCTCCCCATGCTGGTCGTCGGCTGGCTGAGCCTGCAGCGGTGGGACCTGCTCGGACCCATCCGGTTCGTCGGACTCGACAACTGGCACGCCGTGCTGACCGACCCGACATTCCGCCGCTCGCTGGCGGTGACGCTGGGTTTCGTCGCACTGGTGGTGCCGGTCCAGACGGTGCTGGGTCTGGCGGCCGCGATGCTGCTGGCCCGCGGACTGCCGGGCACCGGATTCTTCCGCACGCTCTATGTCCTGCCCTGGATCTGCTCGCCCTTGGCGATCGCGGTGCTGTGGCGATGGATTCTCAGCCCCACCGACGGCGCGGTGAGCACCGTGCTCGGGCACCGCATCGAATGGCTGACCGACCCCACCCTGGCGCTGCCGCTGGTTTCGGCGGTGACCGTGTGGACCAACGTCGGCTATGTGACGCTGTTCTTCCTCGCCGGAATCCTGGCCATCCCCAACGACGTTCACGACGCGGCCCGCATCGACGGGGCGAGCGCCTGGCAGCGGTTCCGCCGCATCACGCTGCCGATGCTGCGGCCGACATTCTTCTTCGTCCTGGTGACGGGTGTCGTTAGCGCGGCGCAGGTCTTCGACACCGTCTACGCGCTCACGGGTGGCGGCCCCGAGGGCCGCACCGACCTGATCGCCCACCGCATCTATGCCGAGGCCTTCGGCTCGGCGGCCGTGGGCCGCGCCGCCGTGATGGCACTCATCCTGTTCGTCCTGCTGCTCGGCATCACGCTGGTGCAGCACATCTACTTCCGCCGACGGGTCACCTATGACCTCACGTAACGCACTCATCTATACGGTGCTGGTGCTCGCAGCTGCGATCACCCTCGTGCCGTTCGGCCTGGGCCTGCTGACGTCGTTCACCTCGGCGCGCCAATTCAACACCGAATCGCCGCTGTCCCTACCGAATCCACCGACGCTGGCCAACTACACCGCCCTGTCCGACGCCGGCTTCGGCCGGGCCGCACTGGTCACCGCCTTGATGACCGCGGTGATCCTGTTGGGCCAGCTGGCCTTCTCGGTGACGGCCGCGTACGCCTTCGCCCGGCTCGATTTTCCGGGACGCGACACCCTGTTCTGGCTGTACCTGGCGACCCTGATGGTGCCCGCGACAGTGACGGTCGTGCCGCTGTACCTCATGATGGCCGAGGCCGGGCTGCGTAACACCTTCTGGGCGTTGGTGCTGCCGTTCATGTTCGGCTCGCCCTACGCGATCTTCCTGCTGCGCGAGTACTTCCGGTCCATCCCGGCCGACCTGATCCGCGCCGCCCGCATCGACGGTGCCGGCACGCTGGACGTCATCGTGCACGTGGTGCTGCCAGCCAGCCGGTCGATTCTCGTCACGCTCGGACTGATCACCGTTGTCTCGCAATGGAACAGCTTCATGTGGCCGCTGGTGATCACCAGCGGCTCGTCCTGGCGGGTGCTGACCGTCGCGACCGCAGGGCTGCAATCCCAGTTCGACACCCAGTGGACCGTCGTACTCGCCGCGACGACCGTCGCGATCGTGCCGCTGATCCTGCTGTTCAGCGTGCTGGGCCGGCACATCGTCCGCTCGATCGTCGTCACCGGCTTGAAATGAAGTTCTCGACCCGGTTCGTCATCGCGCTGGCCGCCACCATGGCGGTGCTGCTGGTGGCCGCCGTGCTGATGGGCCGGACGCAGGACACCGGGAAAACCGTTGTCACGGTGCGGCTGTGGGACGCGCAGGTCGCAGCCGCGTACCGGTCGTCATTCGCGGAGTTCGCCCGCCGGCACCCGGGCATCGAGGTCCGGGTCGACGTCGTCGCCTATGCGTCGTACTTCGATTCGCTGCGCACCGATGTCGCCGGCGGCGGCGCCGACGACATCTTCTGGCTGTCCAACGCCTACCTGGCCGGCTACGCGGACACCGGCCGGCTGCTCGACATCGGAAAGTTGTTGGGCCGCGGCGCCGCCGATGCGTGGGAGCCGTCGGTGAATCAGCAGTTCACCCGCGACGGGACACTGTGGGCGGTACCGCAACTGACCGACGGCGGCATCGCGGTGTACTACAACGCCGACCTGCTGGCGGCCGCCGGCGTCGAGCCCGCCGACCTGGATGCGGTGCGCTGGTCTCCCGGCGCCGATGACACGCTGCGTCCGCTGTTGGCCCGGCTGACGCTGGATCGGCACGGAAACCAGGCCGGGACACCGGGATTCGACCCCGAGCAGGTACGGCAGTGGGGCTACAACGCCGCCAACGATCTGCAGGGTATCTATCTCAACTACATCGGTTCGGCCGGTGGGATATTCAGCGACGGTGACCGGTTCGCGTTCGACAATCCGGGAGCCCGGGAGGCTTTCGAGTACCTGGTGCGGCTGATCAACACCGACCACGTCTCCCCTTCTGCCGCCGACACCAACGGCAACGGCGACTTCTCCCGCAACCAGTTCCTGCAGGGCCGCATGGCGCTGTTCCAGTCGGGCACCTACAACCTGGCCGCCATCGCCGATCAGGCGCGCTTCCGGTGGGGTGTGGCCATGCTGCCCAGCGGACCGGACGGCCGCGTCAGCGTCACCAACGGGATTGCCGCCGCGGCCAATTCGGCCACCCGCCATCCCGATGCGGTGCGCGCGGTACTGCAGTGGATGGGCAGCGCCGACGGAAATGCGTTCCTGGGCACCAAAGGGGCGGCAGTGCCGGCCGTACTGGCTGCCCAGCCGGTCTACTTCGACTACTGGAAACGGCGCGGTGTCGACGTGCAGCCGTTCTTCTCGGTGCTGGACGGCCCCCGTCTCCCGGCCCCCGGCGGCGCGGGCTTCCCGGCCGGGTTCCTCGCCATCAGGCCATTTTTCGACGAGATGTTCCTGGGCCGCGCGCCGGTCGCATCAACCCTGGCCGATGCCCAGCGCGCAGCCAATGCCGCCTCTGATCGCTAAAGCCGGTGGGTGGCCAGCGGCGTGGCCACCTCGACCCACAGCGACAACGCGCACATCGCGACGACCATCAGCAGCGCCACCGTATCGGCCCGTCCCGGCCGTGCCGGACTGGCGACGATCTGGCCCACACCACCGCGCGCCGTGATGGCGTCGCCCATCTCATCGCCGCGGCGCAGCGCCACCGTGATGGCGGCCGCCAGCAGGTCGACGATCTCGGCGCGGCGCTGCCGGCTGCGCTCCCGTCGCGTCTCGGGCCGCACCTTCGGCCGCAACCGGCGGGCCGCGAACAGCACCCGGTATTCGTCGATCAACATCGGGAAGGCGCGCAGCGCCAAGGCCAGCGTGACCGCCCACTCGTCGACAGGGATGCGCAGCCACTTCAGCGGCCGACCCAAAGTGGCCACCGCGGGCGCGATTTCAGCGACGTTGGTGGTCCACGAGACCAGCCCGCCGAGTCCCAGCAGCACGATCGACAGCACGGTGATCCGCAGGAAGTTCAGCAGACCACCCACTCCCAGATGCACAGACCCGAAGTCGAGGAACGGCTCGCCGCCGGCCAGGGCCGCCGTTCCACCACCGAGCAACAGCAGCACCCACACCAAGCGCGGTACCGACGGCAGCACGCTGCGCGGGATGTGGGCCAGCCACGCCGTGAACAGCACCAGCAGGGCGACCAGGCCGATCGGCACCCAGCCGGGGTACATCGTCAGGACAATGCCGATCAGCGCCACCACGATGAGCTTGGTACCGGCCCACAGTTCGTGAATGGGCGACGTCCCCGGCACGGGACGCAACAGCACCATCGAACGGCGCTGCGTCGCGGGAGCCGTCATGATCGTCCTCCCGCAGTGATCGGAGCCTCGACGAGTTCGCCGCGGTGCAGCCGCAGGATGCGCGGGCACAGCTCGTCGAGCCCGGCGAAGTCATGCGAGATGACGACTACCGTCAGCCCCGTGGTCCGGCGCAGTTCAGCGAGCAACGTCACCAGGCCGCGCTGGCTGGCCGCATCCAAGCCGGCCAGCGGCTCGTCGAGGATCAGCGCCCGCGGACGACGAGACAGCAAGCCCGCCAGCACGACCCGGCGCATCTGGCCGCCGCTGAGCTGATCGATGCGGCGGTCGGCCAGTTCGGGGTCCAGCCCGACCATCGCGAGCGCCTCGGTGATCCGGACGGTGTCGCGCTTCGAGAAGCCCGCAGCCGAGGCGATTTCGGCACCGACGCGGGACCGCATCAACTGCAGCCGCGCCGCCTGGAACGAGATCGCCACGGCGCCAACCTGGTCGGAAACAGGCTTGCCGTCGAGCAGACAGCTGCCGGTGGTCGGCACCGTGAGGCCGGCCAGAATCCAGGCCAGTGTCGACTTGCCGGAGCCGTTGAGCCCGTGGATCAGCACACCCTCGCCCTCGTGGACGGTGAAGCTGATGTCGCGCAATGCCGTTGATTCCCAGGGCGTCCCGCTGCCGTACTGGTGTCCCACACCCTGGACCTCGAGCACCGCCGGGCCGTCGGGTTCGACGCCGGCGGACACGATCGGCACCGGTGCGGTCGCGACCATCTCGATGTTGTCACTGGCGCCGTCGAGCCGGACGACCCGGTCAGCCGAGTCGGCCTCGTCGTTGTAGTGCGTGATGTGCACCAGCGAGGTGCGGTGGTGACGGGTGAGGTCGGACAGCACCGAGAGCAGCACATCGCGGCCCTCCTGGTCGACCATGCTGGTGACTTCGTCGGCGATCAGCAGTGCCGGCTCGCGGGCCAGGGCGGCGGCGACTGCGAGGCGCTGCAGTTCACCACCGGACAGCCCGCCGGTGTCCCGGTCCGCCATGCCGCTCAAACCGACTTCGCCCAACAGCTTTTCGACGTCGATCGTCGTCCCCGACGGCAGACCCCACACCACATCGTCGGCGACGCGGGTGCCGAGCACCTGACTCTCCGGATGCTGCATGACGACCGCGGTGCCGCCGGCCTTGCCGAGCCCCACCGCACCCGGCCGGTCGATGGTGCCGGCAGTCGGCGCACGGCCGGCGAGCGTCAGCATGAGGGTGGTCTTGCCCGATCCGTTGGCGCCCGTGACGGCGACATGTTCACCCGCGTCGATGTCCATGCTGACCGGGCCGAGCGCATCGCGATCGGTACCCGGATACCGGAATCGGACATCGCGCAGGCGCGCCGGCACCGGCGCGACGAGGCCGGTGGATTCGACGGTGTCGAGCTTGTGCACATCGGGAATTCCGAAGAGCCGCTTCAGCACCCGCGACAGCGCCCACCAGCCCAGCAGCGTGACGACGATGATGTGCATGATCACGGAGATCATCACCGGCACCGGCCAGTAGTGCAGGAACACGGCGAAATCGGTGCGCAGATCCTCGGCCGCGCGCTCCCCGCCCGGGACCGCCGCGATGACGTTGGCGATGCCGTGGATGTTCGAGGTCATCGACGCGAAGATCAGCTCTCGCAGCCGCGCCACCACGAGCAGGATGCCGATGACGTAGGCGCCGAATGCGGCGCCCGCGACCACTGACGCCCACAGGACCGTGACGATCCCGCGCCCCGTGCGCTTGACGATGCCGGTCAGTCCGCCGATGTAGGCACAGAACACCACGGTCATCAGACCGCCCATGCCGGCGATGAGGAACGCGATGGTGCTGCCGGCGATGGTCGCGGCGACCAGCACCCGAATCCGGTAGCGGTAGGCCAGCAGTCCCATCGGGACCGTGCCCAGCATGCCGAGCCCCGCGGCGAACGGGACGACGACGGCGATGATGGCGGTGGCCGCGCTCAGTGCCGCCATCACAGCGGCCTGGGCGTACTCGCCCGGATTGAGGGGACCGGCCTTATCTCTGGTGCCGGCAGCAGTCATTGCACAATTCTGCCAGCTGCGCAGACGCGTAAACTCGACGGTGTTGTGACCGTCACCACTCTCGATGACAGGTTCGACTACATAGAGAATCTATGGAACCATGTTGAACATGACAGTTGCACCGGCGACCGAAACGACCCTCGCCTCGGATCTGCTCGCCGTCGTCGCACGCATCAACCGCCTGGCCAATCAGCGCGTCCGGCTCCCGCTGCCCTTCGCCCAGGCCCGCCTGCTCTCCACCATCGAAGCCGAGGGCCGCGCGCGCATCTCCGATCTCGCCGCGCTCGACCACTGTTCACAACCGACGATGACGACCCAGGTCCGTCGCCTCGAGGACGCCGGACTGGTGTCCCGCACCGTCGACCCCGACGATGCCCGCGCCGTCCTCATCAGCATCACGCCGCAGGGCATCGCCACGCTGGCGCAGGTGCGCGCCGACCGCGGCAACGCCATCGACCCGTTCCTGGCGGAACTCGACAGCGCCGATCGGGACACCCTGGCCGCGGCCGTCGAGATCATGCGCGGGCTGCTCGCCGCGCACTGACGCTCACGGCCCGGGGATCGGGTCCAGCGCCTTGAGCGCGCCACCGTCGACGGTGAACCGCACGCTGCCGATACCGGTCGGCATCCCCGGCTGATCCTTCGGCTGCTGCCATTGGTACTGCACCGTCGCGGTGTCCGGAGCGCTCGCGGTCACGGTGATGTACGGCCGCGCGTCGGGCGTCGGCGTGCCGATCATCGTGTTCTTGTTGAAGAACACCACCTGCTGCAGGCTGTCCGGCGTCGAATTGTTCTGCCCCACCTGCACCCAGTACAACGCGCAGTTCGCGGTGTGGCCACTGCCCATCTGGGTCCACTTGCCCGACGGCGGCGCCGGCAGCGCGTAGATGGCTGCGGTCACGACGTTCTGCGCCGGCCCGTCGGCGGGTGTGCATTTGTCAGCCTGCGGCATCGGGTCGGGACCTTTCGGACTCCACCCACATCCCGCGGTGAGCAGGGCAGATGCCGAGAGCAGGACGAACGCCGAGAGGTAGCCGGAGGACCGCATGCGGCCAGCCTACGGCCAAGCGCACCAAGCTTTTTGACAGGAACCTGGTTTGCCCACAGTTTGCACGGGGCACCCAAACCTTGTCTTTGACGCCCCGGCGGGGTTAGCCGGGAGCGAAATCAATTGTGATTAGGGGAATTTCGATGTGGCACAGACAGAAGCGAGGTCAACAGCAACGGCCGGTGATCAAGACCGGTGTGAGAGTGGCAATCTCGGCGGCATTGCCCGTTGGGGTTGCAGGTCTGATTTTTGCGAGCGTGGGCACCGGTCCTGGACCGGTGCCCTATTTGCTGTCCGCGGCGATCACCGAATCGAACACGACGGTGGGTTTCGCCGATTCGGACATCATCGGGATGTCGACTGCCGACATCAACAAGACACTCGACGAGATGCAGTCCCTCGGCGTGCAGAACGTGCGGATCCTGCTCCCGTGGAACAACATCGAGCCCGCACCGGGCTATTGGAACTGGAGCACCGTCGACACCCTGGTGAACGCTGCCGCCGAACGCAACATGGGCATCCTCGGCGTGCTCAACGCGACGCCGGCGTGGGCAGTGCAGCCCGGCTATCCGGCCGTGGCCGCGCCGCCGGCCGACAACACTCAGTACGCGCAATTCGTCAGCGCAGTGGCGGAGCGCTACGCGGGCAAGGTGTCGGCCTACGAAGTGTGGAACGAGCCCAACGCGGCACCCTCCTGGTACCCGACACCCGATCCCGCGGCGTACACCCGGCTGCTGCAGGCGGCATATCCGGCGATCAAGGCCGCTGACCCCAACGCGACGGTGATCGGCGGCGTGGTCGGTTGGGTCACCGATACCCCTGGCCTGGCCATCAACGCGGCCTCATACGTCCAGGGCATGTACGACAACGGAGCCCAAGGGTATTTCGACGCGCTCTCGTTCCACCCGTACCAGTACCAGGTGCCCTTCGGGAACGGCACGCCGTACGGGCCGATCGCGCCGATCAACCAGCTCGCGACGATCCATCAGGAAATGGTCGCGGCCGGCGACGGCAGCAAGCAGATCTGGGCCACCGAGTACGGAGAGCCGACCTCGGTCGTCGACAACAACACCCAGGCAGCGTTCATCTCCAACTTCCTGAACTCGTGGAGCAGCTTCGACTACACCGGGCCGATGTTCATCTACACCACCCGCGACCGGAACACCGCCAGCACGAGCGACCAGGACACTCTCGGTGTCTTCCAGACGGATTGGACGCCCAAGCCCGCGGCGAACGTCATCGCCCAGTGGACGGCGACGCATCCGCAGACGCCGATCGGCGCGCCGGACCCGGCGACCATCTCGAGCCCCATGATGGCTCTCACGACACTCAGCGCCACCAGATCCCTTGCCGACCCGTCGGTTTCGACACTGAGCGCCACCGCCGATCCCGTCGCCGATCCATCGGTTTCGACGATGCGCACTGCCTCCGGTGATCCTGCGGCAGCGCTGAAGACGACGAGCACGACCTCGGCAGCGACCGACCCGGCGGCGGTGCCCGTGATCGCCGGCCCGATAGCCGCGGCCACCACGCCCGTCACTGCCGTCCCGGCGACGCCTGCCGCTGCGGCCACCCCGGCCACTGCAGCTATCGCAGCCACGCCGGCAGTCCCGGCCACCGCCACCACTCCGGCGACACGGGCCACCCCGGCAACACGGGCCACCCCCGCCACACCGGCAGCTCCCGCGACGCCGGCCGCACCCATATCGGCGCCGGCCGCGCCAACGGCCCCGGCCACGCCAAAGGCGTTGGCGCCCACAGCGTCAGCGACCACCTCGACGACAACCGCCGATACCGCAGCACCGGCGGCGTCCTCGAAGGCAACGACACCGAAACAGAGCCCGAAGGCGAAGTCGGCGCCGACGAACTCCGGCCCGAAGAACACCGCACCGAAGAACACCACGAAGAAGTAACGTCATCCAGTCATCCGGGGCGGTGCGCCGGCACCGCTCCGGATAGCTGTGCGTTTCGCGGCACTGTCGCGCGGGTAAACAATGGCCATGTCGATCACGGTCGGTAGTGGGCCACCGGAGTATGACGGTGATTTGCCTGGAGGCGTCGCCGGTCTCTACGGCGGCGGCACCTGGCCGGCCGCGGGCAGCAAGGCGCAACGTCGCGTACTGGCCCTTGCCGTCGGCGTTCTGGTCGGCCTGCAGCGACGGCGGTGGCAGGATGCGGCCGTCGAATTGATCGGCGTCGCCCACGATTCCGACATGTCGCCGTACGTCCTGGCCGAGGCCCTGGTCGAACTGTCCGGTGGCCATTCGCTGCGGCTGGCGGGAGGGTCTCGACCCGACGCGATGCGAATCGCTCTGAAGCATTGGGGCGACCTGCTGACTCCCCCGGCGGCCGACGAAGAACCGAATTCCGGCCCGGATCACGTCCTGGCTTGGTGAGGCGACCCGGCGTGTCTTTACGCTGAGAACGTGACCACAACGCAAGACTTCGTACTCCGGCCATGCCACGGACCCGCGGAATGGCCGGAGCTCCTACGGATCTGGCGTAGTGCGGTCGAAGCGACGCATGACTTCCTGACTGCCGGCGACATCGATTTCTACGAGCGGCGGCTGGCCGAGGAGTACCTGAAGATGGTCGACCTCACGGTCGCGGATTCCGACGGTGTGCCGGTCGGCTTCTCGGGTGTTGCCGGTGGCAACCTGGAGATGTTGTTCATCGACCACCAGCACCGTGGTCGTGGCGCGGGCTCGGTCCTGCTGGCCGACGCGCGGGCCAAGAATCCGGGGCTGCTGGTCGATGTGAACGAGCAGAATCCACAAGCTGTCGGGTTCTACCAGCGTCACGGCTTCGTCACCCTGAGCCGGTCGGAGACCGACGGCGACGGGCGACCGTTTCCGATCTTGCATCTGGGCCCCGCCCCGTCGGCTCCGCTCGACTGAGATGGTCAGCGCTGACGGCGGTGCACGCCTTCCGCGTTGATCTCTTCGCGGCGCACGTTCTCGGTGATCTGCTTGTTCTCGGTGACCTCGTCGACTGCGAGTCGAACCCGTTCGACAGGAACCGATTCCTTGCTCACGACGACCTTGTCCTCGTGCAGCGTCACTTCGCGCTGGTCGTCGGCGATCCGGTTGTCACGGGCATGGGACGGGTCGGTGATGGCGGCGCGCTCCACGCGCACCTCTTCGTGGGTGACGGGCACCTGGACGGTCTGTTGCTCGGTCACCACATGCTTGTTGAGGCGGGCCGTACCCGACGTCGCGCGCTCGGTGCCCACCTGCAGGTGCTCCTCCGAACGGATCATCTCCGGCCCGGTCTGAGCAGTGGGCGACGCCTGGGAGGCGTGGGCCGACGTGTTCGCCGAGGTGCCGCCGATGCCGCCAAGGGCCGGTGCCGCTCCGCGCAGGTGCTTGCCGCCATTGGACGGCGGGGTCTCGGGGCCGGGCTGCGGCGCGGGTCGCTGCCCAGGCTGCGGGGTGGCCGGCCGATCGGACCGCATGCCGTAGTACTGCATCAGGGTGGCTTCGTCGGCCGGGCTGATCCGGTCACGGATGTCCACGTGCGGGGCGTTCTTGACGGCGCTCTTCGCCACGGCCACCTGCACCGAATCGTCGCCGTCGGGGCGCGCGCCCGCCAGCGGGACCAGCGACTCCGAAATACCGAAGAGGCCGGTGTGAACGGATGCCCACTTGGGCTGCCTGCTCTGTGCGTCCAGATAGAGCTCGTGGATCTTGCCGATCTTCTCGCCAGACGGGTCGTAAGCGGTCGCTCCCTTGATCTGTTCCAAAACGTTCGTCATAGATTCGCTCCCTTTCGTCCGTACTCCTATTTCCCATTGCGCCGCAGACCCGTTCGGGCCCACGTGGGCGTGTTGACGGCGATCTCGGTCGGTCCCGGTTGCCGCACGCGGCAACACCACACCGAAAAGGCGCTCAAACGCCTTTTTCTCGAGTGCTTTTGGGATCTGCCGGCGGCTCAGACGTGCCGGCCGTGGAGGTGCGGATGGTGCTCACTGAGCAGCATGCCCGACAGCAACCACACGGCGCCGAAGGTCGCAGCGGCAAGCGAAACGATCATCGCCACTGCGCCGAACGTCAGATATCCGGCCACCATCGCGACGGCTCCGACGACCAGGGCCACGAAACTCGTGGCGATGGTCACCAGGCCCGGCACCATGGCGCCGACCGAGGTACGCGATTCGTTCATGCCTTGCGGGTACCCGTGAGCGTGGGCACCAAACTCCGGGCGCGCACCGAGCGTGGGTCTTTTCGAGGTCACGCGCCAGAAAAATCACGTCAGGCCGCACGCTCGGCGCAGGGCCCGAGGCGAGGCCGACGCAGTAGCCCCGGAATGCAAAATGACCAGCACTTCCGTGCTGGTCACCGTTGCTCCCCCGATTGGACTCGAACCAATAACCGCCCGATTAACAGTCGGGAGCTCTGCCAATTGAGCTACAGGGGATTGTGCTCAGGCCCTGGGCGCGTGTCCCTGAACCGAGGCATGACTCTAGCGCATGACTGCGCGGATCTTTGAATCGGCTGGTAGCTGCCGGTCGGGCCAGACGCATCGGCGATCGTGAGGCAGGATGGAGCCACGCACCGTCATCAGGGAGGGGTCCAGTGATCCGAGCCGTCGCCGTCATGGCCGTTGGCTATGTTCTGGGAGCCAAAGCAGGCCGTCGCCGTTACGAGCAGATCGCCGGCACATACCGCGCCATCACCGAGAGCCCGATGACCAAGGCGATGCTGGATGCCGGGCGGCGCAAGCTGGCCGACAAGGTGTCACCGGACCCGAACATGGTGCGGTTGACGGCTATCGACTCACAGACCGCTGTGCTGCATCCGGAGTCGGTTCACGACTGACCCGACCGACAATCGGGCGGTTATCGGTGCGGGCGGCGTCAGCCGAGCGGCTGGTTCCAGCTCTGGCCCGGCAGCAGCGGGCCGCTGCTGATGCCGCCCTGCGGTCCCCAGACGCCCCACGGCGTGCCCACGTTCACGGGCTGGCCGTTGGAACGGCCCATGCAGTAGCCGTCTTCCTTGTTACCGAACCAGGCGAGGCAGCCACCGTCGGCCGTCGTCTGCGATGACGGGGCGCTGCTGAGCGCAACGACGACGGGGGCGGCCACTGCGGTGGCCACGAGCGCTGCTGCGGCGAAGAGCCGGGTTGCTCCGAAGGTCATGATTGGCCTCTCCCCTGGGGTCGGTTCTGCCCCACCATATCGCGCAGACTGCGTCCCCGCGTTACAGCAGACGAAAGCCCTCAGCTGAGATCGTCGCCGCTGGCCTGCTGCAGCAGGCTGCGCCGGTACTGCTCCATGGCGACGAGGTCGCCGAACAGGGCGTGGTACTCGTCGCTCTGCTCGACGGGCGACATGCGCTGCAGTTTCGACTTCAGCTCGGCGATCTCGCGGCCGACCCAGACCTCCTGCAAGCGGGCCAGCACGCTCGCGATGTACCGCGGCAGCTTGTCCTCTTCGGCCTGGAAGGCCTCGACCGACAGTTCGTTGATCAGGTTCGCGGCCGACGGCTCGGCCGCCCGGACCGCCTCGATCCATTCCGCACCGCCCAGGCCCGACGATGTCCCGCCTGCCGCGGTGATCGCCTGCCGGACGGCGGCGTACCCGGGATGGGTGAAGCTGTCGACCGGCAGCCCGTCGAACACCGGGCCGGCCATCGCCGGGTACTGCAGAGCCGACTTGAGTGCCTCGCGCTGCGGCCACAGCGTCGGGTCCTTCGGGTTCGGGCGCCCCACTGCCGCGGCCGGGGCCGCCGGCGCCGCCGGACGCCGCGCGTCCCGCTTCGACGCCACCGGGCCCGACTTGGCGGTCTCGCGCACCCGCGCGATCACCTGTGCCACGTCGTCCCAACCGACCCAGCCGGCGAGCTGGCGGGCGTACTCGTCACGCAGGGTGGGGTCCTTGATCCGGGCCGTCAGCGGCACACACCGGCGCAGCGCCGCCACGCGGCCCTCCGCGCTGTCCAGGTCGTGCTCTTCGAGCGCGGTGCGAATCACGAACTCGAACAACGGGGTTCGGCGCGCCACTAGATCCCGCAGCGCACCGTCACCGGACTTGAGCCGCAGATCGCACGGATCCATGCCGTCGGAGGCGACCGCCACGAACGACTGGCCAGTCAGATTCTGTTCGCCCTCAAAGGCTTTCACGGCGGCGGCGCGTCCGGCGGCGTCACCGTCGAACACGTAGATCAGCTCGCCGCGAAAGAAGTTGTCGTCCATCATCAGGCGCCGCAGCATCGACAGGTGCTCGTCGCCGAAGGCCGTGCCGCACGATGCGACCGCGGTGGTCACCCCGGCAAGGTGCATGGCCATGACGTCGGTGTAGCCCTCGACGACGACGGCCTGATGGCCCTTGGCGATGTCACGCTTGGCCAGGTCGAGGCCGAACAACACGTGGGACTTCTTGTACAGCACCGTTTCCGGCGTGTTGACGTACTTGGCTTCCATGTGGTCGTCGTCGAACAGGCGGCGGGCGCCGAACCCGATCACCTCACCCGTCGCGCCCCGGATGGGCCACAGCAGCCGGCGGTGGAAGCGGTCCATGGGGCCGCGGCGACCCTCCCGGGACAACCCGGCGGCCTCCAGCTCCTTGAAGGTGAATCCCTTGCGCAGCAGGTGTTTTGTCAGGGTGTCCCAGCCCGACGGGGCGAATCCGCAGCCGAAACGCTTGGCGGCGTCGGCATCGAAGTTCCGGTCGATCAGGTACTGGCGGGCGGCGGCGGCTTCTGCCGACTGCAACGCCTCGGCGTAGAACTCCTGCGCGGCGGCGTTGGCGGCGAGCAGGCGGCTGCGGCTGCCCTTGTCGCGCTGCACGTTGGTGGTCGACGACCCCTCGTAACTGATGGTGTAGTTCAGCCGGTCGGCCAGCAGCTCCACGGCTTCTACGAAGGTGACGTGCTCGATCTTCTGCACGAACGCGTAGACGTCGCCGCCCTCGGCGCAGCCGAAGCAGTGGAACAGCCCGTGGTTGGGCCGCACATGGAACGACGGCGACTTCTCGTCGTGGAACGGGCACAGGCCTTTGAGCGAGTCGGCGCCCGCGCGCCGCAACTGCACGTGCTCGCCGACGATGTCCTCGATGCGGGTGCGTTCACGAATGGCCGCGATATCGCGATCAGGAATCCGGCCGGCCACGCGCCCAGTGTAGGCGGCGCGGGATTCAGTCCAGCGGCCGCGGCGAGCGCGCCTCGTGCACGCGTTCCAGCCGGGTCTCCGTGTACGACGCGATCTGGTCGACGACCACCCGCAGCCGGGCCCCGTCGTCGTCGGCGAGGGCGAACTCGGCGGCGAACTGCGGGTCGAGACTCGCCGGGGCCTGGCCCCACAGCGACAGCGCGACCTCGCGGACCATGGTGCGCTGGTCGGCCTGAATCTGCAGGTGCTGGTGGTCGGACATGATGAACTGCAGGGCCAGCATCTTGAGCACCGCCACCTCGGCCCGGACCAGGGTCGGCACCGCGAGCTCGGCGTCGAAACGGCGCATCGTCGCGCGGCCCGCCTGCTTCTTGGTCTCGGTGACCGCGGCATTGGCGAACCGGCCGACCAACTCACTGGTGAGCCGCTTGAGCGCCACCGACGTCGCGACCGAACCGTCGTACTTGCCGACGGCGGTGACGACGGGCAGCTGCGACAACCGCGCGGCGGCGGCCAGCATGTCGTCGTGCGTCACCGTCGGATGCGACCGGGCACCCAGTTTGGCCAGGGTGTCGGCGGCGTCGGCGTCGGCGAGGACGCGCAAGTCGATACGGCCCGAGATGATGCCGTCCTCGACGTCGTGCACGGAGTACGCGACGTCGTCGGCCCAGTCCATGACCTGGGCTTCCAGGCACAGCCGCTCGGCGGGCGCGCCCTCCCGCACCCAGGCGGCGGCCGCCGCGTCGTCGTCATAGAAGCCGAACTTCACGCGGTCCTCACGGAACCACGGGTATTTGATCACGGCGTCCAGTGCGGCCCGGGTCAGGTTCAGTCCGGCCGAACGCCCTTCGCTGTCAAGCGTTTTCGGTTCGAGCCGGGTCAGGATGCGGAAGTTCTGGGCATTGCCCTCGAACCCGCCGAACGGCTTGGCGATCTCGTCGAGCGCGCGTTCGCCGTTGTGGCCGTAGGGCGGGTGGCCGATGTCGTGGGCCAGACCGGCGAGGTCGACCAGGTCGGGATCACAGCCCAGACCCACCGCCATGTGGCGTCCGATCTGCGCCACTTCGAGCGAGTGGGTGAGCCGGGTGCGCGGGGTCTCGCCCTGCCGGGGTCCGACCACCTGTGTCTTGTCGGCGAGCCGGCGGAGCGCGGCGCTGTGCAGCACACGGGCCCGGTCCCGCGCGAAATCCGTACGGTGGCCGGAATCTGTGCCGGGCAGCGTGGCGCTCTTCGTGCCCTCCCCGACCAGCCGCTGCCGGTCGAAGTCGCTGTATCCGTCGCTTGCAATGCCCACGGCCGAAGTCTGCCAGCCCGGGCGCGTCCGCCTACCACATACCCTGTCACTACATTGAGCGACATGCGCATCGTGCGAGTGCTCTGGCTGATGATTTCGGTCCTGTTGGTGGGAACGCTGCTGGCCCCGGTCGCGTGCGCTGAACCACCCATGCGGCTCCCGGACTACGTCACCGACGAGGCCGGTGCGCTCAACGCGCAACAACACAGCCAGGTCTCCGGCGCGGTGCAGCAGCTGTACGACAAGCGCGGTACCCGGTTGTGGGTCGTCTATGTCGACACCTTCTCCGGGTCCAGTCCCCGCGACTGGGCAGAAAGCACCTGGCGCAAAAGCTTTCTGGGCAACCACGACGCCATCCTTGCCGTGGCGATCAAGGATCGTGCCTACGCGCTCCTGGTCCCCGAGGCCGCGACGGGCGATGTGGACGTCGACCGCCTGCGCCAGGAGGTCGTCGAGGCCAAGCTGCACGACGGCGACTGGGCGGGCGCGGCCGTCGCGGCAGCCGACGGACTTCGGGGGGCCTCGTCTGCGCCGTTCAACTGGGTCGGGCTGGTGATTGCGCTTGCGGTCATCGGCGTCGCGTTCGCCGGGCTCATCTGGTGGGCCCGGCGGCGGCGTCGGCAGCGCCGGCAGGCCGACCTCAACGCCGCGCAGCAGGCCGACGCCACCGATCCCGCCGTCCTCGCGAAGATGTCGCCGGAGACCTTGGAGGACCTGTCCAAGTCGATCCTCGTCGAGGTCGACAACGCCGTGCGCACCAGCGACAACGAGCTGGCCCTGGCCGTCGGCGAATTCGGCGAGCGCGACACCGCGCCGTTCACCACCGCGGTGCAGAACGCGAAAGCCGCCATGGCGCAAGCGTTCAGCGTGCGCCAGCGGCTCGACGACGCAGTGCCCGAGACGCCGCAACAGCGCCGGGAACTGCTGACGCAGGTCGTCCTCGCGGCGGCCCGCGCCGACCGAGAACTCGAGGACCGGCGCACCGCCTTCCATCAGCTTCGCGACCTGGTGATCAACGCCCCGACGCGGCTCGAGGCCCTCACGCAGCAGATGGTGGCCCTGACAGCGCGCATCGAGCCGGCCCAGCAGACCCTCAACGGGCTGCACGGCCAGTTCACGGAATCCGCGCTGGCCTCGGTGGCCGGCAACGTGGACGGCGCCAGAGAGCGGCTGACGTTCGCCGACCAGAACATCACCGCCGCGCGCGGCTTGGTCAGCAGGCCCGCCGACAGTCAGGCTGCCCTGGTCAACGCCATCCGCGCCGCCGAATCGGCGTTGGGTCAGGCACAACGCCTGCTGGATTCGGTCGACAGTGCCGCGACCGATATCACCCACGCGATCAGCGCCCTGCCCGCCGCGATCACCGATATCCAGAACGGCATCAAGGCCGCGGAAGCGGTACCGCCCGGCACGCACTACCCCGAGCTGACGGCCGCGCGTACCGCTGCGGTGCAAGCGGTTTCGAACGCCCAGGCGTCGGGCACGGCCGATCCGCTGAGCGCATTCACCCAACTGACCGCCGCCGATTCGCAGCTGGACAAGCTCCTCGCGACCATCTCCGAAGAAACCGCCGCAATGAACCGGCTGCGGCAGTCGTTCGGTCAGGCACTGCTGGCGGCGCAGTCCCGCGTGCGCGGCGTCTCCGATTTCATCGACACCCGCCGCGGCAGCGTCGGCTCCGAAGCCCGCACCCGGCTGGCCGAGGCGCAGCGCCGCCTCGAAGCCGCACAGGCGGCGCAGGCCACCGACCTGCCGGCGGCCATCGAACAGGCCAACGCCGCAGACGCCCTGGCCGCCCAGGCCCAGAATCTGGCCGACAACGACGTCCGCGCCGCCCGCCAGGCCTACGCCGGGACCGGCACGAGCACCGCCGGCGACATCGGCGGCATCATCATCGGCGGAATCCTGTCGGGCATGATCCGCGGCGGCGGCAGTGGCGGCGGCAGCCACGGGGGTGGTTGGAGTTCAACGAGTTTCGGCGGTTCCGGCGGCGGGTTCTCCGGCGGTGGGGGCCGGTTCTAGGTCGGCTCTAGCCTTGGGCGGCCGCGACGCGGGCGCGTTCCCGCATCGACGCCACCACCCCACCGTCGTTCAGGATGTCGGTGCCCGTGAGGTACCCGGCCTTGTCACTGACGCAGAACGCGAACAGCTCGGCCATCTCCTCGGCTTTGCCCCAGCGCGGCACGGCGGCGTTCATGACCATCGCGCCGGCGCCCGCGTCTGCCTCGAGTAGCCCCATCTCGGTGTCGACCGAACCCGGTGACACCGACACGATGCGCAGCCCCTTGGCGTTGAAGCGTTCGGCCTGCGAACTGCTGTACCACTTGACGAAGTTCTTGCTCACCCCGTAGGCCATGCCCGAGCGCAGGTCCTCGGGCGCGAACCCGCAGGCCGCTTCGATCCCGGCCAGGAACGCCGCCTCGTCGGTGAGTGCCAGCGGGAACTTGGCCGTCGGGATGATCTCCTCGGGCAGCAGATGCGCCGCCATCGACGCCACATTGACGATCGCCGCGCCCGCATCCGCGAAGCGGTAGAAGGCCTCGTTGACGTTCACCGTGCCGACCGCATTGGTGCGCGCCACGTAATCCGCCGGCCCCATGCTCGGACTGACGCCGGCGGTGTGGATCACCGACGCGATCGGGCCGAACTCTGTTGCGGTGGCGAATAATTGGTCCACCGCGGCACGGTCGGTGACATCGGCGTGGACCGGTAAGGCGGCGATCCTGAGAGCGGTCACTTCCGCCGCCGCGGCGTCGAGACGATCCTGATGCACGTCGGCCAGCACCACCATATGGTCCCGACCGACGATCTTGGCCGTCGCCAGGCCCATCCCACCGGCACCGCCGGTGATCACCGAAATGCGCGTCATGCCTCTGCACGCTATACCGAGAGCGCGACGGGATCGCCGACGGGTGCTGAGAGACTGCTCAGCAGCGCGCTACGTGGTGTACAGCGACAGGTGGACGTACACCTCGTCGGGCCCGCGTTCGTCGACGACGATCTCGCGGTTGACCACCTTGTGGTCCTTGGTGGTGACCTTGTCCTGCAGGAAAAGCGGCTTGGGCGCGGTGGCCGGCGCCGGTCCGGCGAGCACCGTGATGGTCTTCGGAACCTCGGACGGCCGCGGCTGCTCCGAGAACTGGGCCAGGAAGTCGCGAAGCTGACTGTCGGTCAGCCGCAGGGACAGGCGGTAGCGGGTGTCCCGGCCCGAATCGGTGGCGGTGGCAAGGACCTGCGCACCCTGCGGCAGCGTCACATCGCCGAACGCCGCGGCCGTCTCGGCAGACACCTTCGGGCCTCCTCTTTTCTCGGTCGAACACGCGGAGAATGCACACACCACCAGGACGGCGGCCAATACGCCGAGGTACCGCATCACCGGGGCACCCCGTCGTACGTTGCGACCGACGACGCTCCCGCGATCTCGAATTCCCTTGCCATGCCGGCGGTCTGGAGGCCGCCCATGTCCTTGTCGGTGATGGTGATCGGTCCCACCTTGGTCTCCTTGCCCTCGTCCCAGTTGTACTGATCCGCCACGTTCACCTGCGATTCGACGTGTACGCGCGGCGGCCCGCCCGGAGTATCCGGCGGGTAGACGGTGACCACCCCACCGACCGACATGTCGACGCCGCCGACAGCGTGGTACCAGTCGGGATTGGCCTCGGCATCCATGTAGTAGCCGTCCCAGCCGGTCCGGAACGCCACCGGTTGGCCGTACTGTCCCGTCGCCGCAGCCTCCGCAGCGATCCGGTTGACCTCGTCGTTGACCTTGGCGTCGGCGCGCGCCCGCATCTGCGGGATGTCGTTCATCATCGAGTTCACGTCGAGCTTGTAGGGCGTCCCGGTGTTGTCCAGGTAATGGTCCATGAGGTCGGCCGCGTGGGGCCATTTCAGGCCGATCACCGGCAGCCCGGCCTCGATGGCCGCCTTGAAGGCGGCGTCGTCGCCCCGCGCGTACCACGGCTGCGAGCCCCAATCCCCCGCCCCGCCATCGTGTTTCGCCCATGGCGGCGGCGCCGGAATGGTGTCTCCGGGGTGTTTGTCGGCGGGCTTGTCGTTCGGATCGCCGGGATCGTGTCCGTCCCGCCCGGTGATTTCGTCGTAGCCCGAACCGATCTCGCGGATGCGCGCCGCGATGGCATCCATATCCGCGTTCGACCGATTGAGGATGTCGGCGATCTCAGCGGTTCCTTTGGCCACCACGGGAAGCAACGCACGGTCGCCCTCGGCGGTGGGCGGCACGCTGGCGGCCGCGTCGACCACCCATTGCTTGACGGAGTCGAGGTCGCGACGGCCCGCCGTCACCACGGCGGCCGACCGGTCGACCTCGACGCCGAGGCGCCGGTCGAGTTCGGCGAGCCTGCCGATGGCCCCGGCATGCGCGCGATTGCGATCGTCGTATGCCTCGGCCGCGGTGCCCGACCACTCCCCACCGGGCGCCGCAGACAGCACTGTGCCGCGCAATTCGTGGAACTGGTCGCTCATGTCGAATTCGGCACCACCGACCGGCGTACCGGCCCCGAACGTCGCGCGCGCGTCGTCCCACGTCGACAGAAATGCGCCGAGAATCGTCACTGTCGCCCCCTCCGGCGTCCCTTACCCCTTGGCTCACAAGCCTATTTGAGTCCGAGCCCCGTTCCCGGCGGCAATTTCACGCGCGCAGTCCCCCAATAGAACTGCCCCTCTCCCGCAGGAAAGGGGCAGTTCGCCTGCTCGGCAGAAGCGTCAGCAGCCCTTGAGGCGCACCGCGAGGTAGTCGCTGACGGCGTCGATGGCGACGCGCTCCTGCGTCATGGCGTCCCGCTCACGGATCGTCACGGCGTGGTCCTCGAGCGAGTCGAAGTCGACCGTGATGCAGTACGGCGTACCGATCTCGTCCTGGCGCCGGTAGCGGCGGCCGATGGCGCCGGCGTCGTCGAACTCGACGTTCCAGTTCTTGCGCAACTCGGCGGCCAGGTCGCGGGCCTTCGGCGACAGGTCGGCGTTACGCGACAGCGGCAGCACCGCGGCCTTGACCGGAGCGAGGCGCGGGTCGAGCTTGAGCACGGTGCGCTTGTCGACACCGCCCTTGGCGTTGGGGGCCTCGTCCTCGTGGTACGAGTCGACCAGGAACGCCATCAGCGACCGGGTCAGGCCGGCCGCCGGCTCGATGACGTACGGCACGAAGCGGGTGTCGGTGGCCTGGTCGTAGAACGAGAGGTCGACGCCCGAGTGCTCGCCGTGCGTGCTGAGGTCGAAGTTGGTGCGGTTGGCGATACCTTCCAGCTCACCCCACGGGTTGCCGGCGAAGCCGAACTTGTACTCGATGTCGGTGGTGCCGGCACTGTAGTGCGACAGCTTCTCCAGCGGGTGCTCGTAGAGCCGCAGGTTCTCGGGGTTGATACCGAGGTCGACGTACCACTGGAAGCGCGTCTCGATCCAGTACTTGTGCCACTCCGGCGCGGTCGACGGCTCGACGAAGAACTCCATCTCCATCTGCTCGAACTCGCGCGTGCGGAAGATGAAGTTGCCCGGCGTGATCTCGTTGCGGAAGCTCTTGCCGATCTGGCCGATGCCGAACGGCGGCTTCTTGCGCGCGGTGGTCACCACGTTCGCGAAGTTCACGAAGATGCCCTGCGCGGTCTCGGGGCGCAGGTAGTGCATGCCCTCCTCGGACTCGATCGGACCGAGGTAGGTCTTGAGCATCATGTTGAAGTCACGCGGCTCGGTCCACTGGCCCTTGGTGCCACAGTCCGGGCAGACGATCTCGTCCATCGGCACGGCATCGGGGTCGTCCAGACCCTTCTTCAGGGCGTAGGCCTCCTGCATGTGGTCCTGACGGTGCCGCTTGTGGCAGTTCAGGCACTCGACCAGCGGGTCGTTGAACACCGCGACGTGGCCCGAGGCCACCCACACCTGACGGGGCAGGATGATCGCGCTGTCCAGGCCGACAACGTCGTCGCGCGACGTGACGACGGACTTCCACCACTGGCGCTTGATGTTCTCCTTGAGCTCGACACCCAGTGGCCCGTAATCCCACGCAGACTTTGTGCCGCCGTAGATTTCGCCGGACTGGAAGACCAGACCACGGCGTTTGGCCAGGTTGGCAACGGTGTCGATGATGGACGCCACGATGTTCGAGCACTCCTGTGTCAGGTCGGATGCAACCCGTCCAGCCTAAAGGCCCCGTTCACCGGCCAATGCCGCACCCACCTTTGACATGCGTATGCGCGCATGGAAAGCTAAATGAAAACTATTTCCAATAGCCGGGAGTTGCCGGGGTGCCACCCACCACTACGCATGACGAGCTCGACCACCAGCACAGCGGTGCGCCGTTTCCGTCGTCCCCGCCGCGGGAGACGCTCGACGCCGCCGGCGACCTGCTGCGCGCCCTCGCCGCACCCATCCGCATCGCCATCGTGATGCAGCTGCGCGAGTCGCAGCGCTGCGTGCACGAACTCGTCGACGCCCTCGGCGTTCCGCAGCCGCTGGTCAGCCAGCACCTGCGCATCCTCAAATCAGCCGGGGTCGTGGCCGGTGAACGTGCCGGCCGTGAGGTGATGTACCGCCTGGTCGACCATCACCTCGCGCACATCGTGGTCGACGCCATCGCCCACGTCGAGGAGGAACGGCCGTGAGCGCCCCCACCCGCTCCACCAAGCAGCGGACCGCGATCGCGGCGCTGCTCACCAACGTCGAAGAGTTCCGGTCCGCACAGGAGCTGCACGACGAACTGCGCCGCCGCGGCGAGGGCATCGGCCTGACGACCGTGTACCGCACCCTGCAGTCGATGGCCGCGGCCGGACAGGTCGACAGCCTGCGCAACGACAGCGGCGAGGCACTCTACCGGCGCTGCTCGCAGGCCCACCATCACCATCACCTCGTGTGCCGGCAGTGCGGCGCGACGGTCGAGGTGGCCGGTACCGAGGTCGAGGCCTGGGCCACCGAAACCGCTGCCGCACATGGCTTTTCCGATGTCAGTCACACCATCGAGATTTTCGGGGTGTGCGCGGCCTGCACCGGCGCCTGAGGTTCAGGGCTCGAGAGCCGGCCGGCTCCGCGCCCAATCCAGCACCGCCTCGGCCGTCAGCGGCGCCAACGCGATGTCGCCGGGTGCGTGCGGGTCGATCCAGGCCATCTCTTCGATCTCGGCGGCGATCTGCGGCACACCGTCGAGCGTCACGAAGAACAGCTCGGCGTCAACCGTGTGGCCGGGTTCGTTGGCCGCAATGGCGGTGTGGTGACCCAGCTCCCGCACGTCGGTGATGCCGACCCCGAGTTCCTCGCGGATCTCACGAGCCAGCGCGTCGACCGGCGACTCCCCCGGCTCGAGCTTGCCGCCGGGCTGCATGAACGCCGCTGTCCCGCGCTTGCGGACCAACAGCAGGTGCCCACGCTCGTCGGCCACCACCGCGGCGACGATCCGGATGACGGTCACGCCGGCCTCACGACGTCAGGTCGGCCCGCACGTCGACACCCGTGGACAGCACCAGCATGACCAGGGTCGACAAGGCGTCGTCGGTGAGTCCGGCGGCCGGGAAGTTGTAGCGCAGCATCACGTCGCCCACCTTCTTGGCGCCGTTGGACCGCGGATCGCCGGCCCGCTCGACCAGCACCACCGAGCCGAGCATGGTACGACCCGCGTGATCGGCCACGCGGTCGCGAACCTTGTTGTCCAGCTTGATATCCCACGCCAGCGGCTGGGTCAGCGAGACCAGGTCGAGGCCCTCACCGATGTTCACCACGCGCAGCGACGCCACCGTCCCGTCGTGCGCGACGGTGAGAGCACCGTCGTTCTCTTCGACGATGGTCACCGAATCGGCGAGCACGGCTGCCAACCGCTGCAGCAAGTTCGACATCAGGCCCTCCCACTCAGGCACATTATTAGGCTCTGCCAAACCGACGATTGCGGTTGACGTATTCCTCGCACGCGGCCCACAGGTCGCGGCGGTCGTAGTCCGGCCAGAGCTTGTCCTGGAAGACGTACTCGGCGTACGCCGCCTGCCACAGCATGAAGTTGCTGGCGCGCTGTTCGCCCGAGGTGCGGATGAACAGGTCCACGTCGGGAATGTCGGGGCGGTGCAGGTGCTTGGCCACCGACGCCTCGGAGATGCGGCTCGGGTTGATCTTGCCCGCGACCGCCTGCTCGGCGAGCTCACGCGCAGCTTCGACGATCTCCGTGCGGCCGCCGTAGTTCACGCAGTAGTTGACGGTGATGACGTCGTTGCCGACCGTCATCTGCTCGGCGATGTCGAACTCCTTGATGACGCTGCTCCACATGCGCGGCCGGGACCCGACCCAGCGCATGTTGACGCCCATCGCGTTGAGGTTCTCCCGGCGGCGGCGCACCACCTCGCGGTTGAAGCCCATCAGGAACCGCACTTCTTCGGTGCTGCGCTTCCAGTTCTCGGTGGAGAACGCATACACCGAAAGGTGTTTGATGCCCAGTTCGATGGCTCCGCAAGTGATGTCGATCAGCACCGCCTCACCCATCTTGTGGCCTTCGGTACGTCCGAGCCCGCGCTGGGTGGCCCAGCGGCCGTTGCCGTCCATGACGACGGCGACGTGGTTGGGTACCTGGTCGGCGGGAATCCGCGGCGCCACGGCCTTGGACGGATGCTGCGGCGGCCGCGCGAAGCGGCCGTTGGTGTTCGGTGGGAGTTCCGGAAAGACCACCGGCCAGGTCGAAACGTCCGGGAAAACCGGATAGTCGTCAGGCGCCTGAGGCAGCTGCGGATAGCTGTTCTTGCGCGCCCGGTTGAGTGCCATGGGCCATATCCTGCCTGAACGTGGTTACGCGCTGCTCGATGAGTGCGCTATCGGGTCTATACGCTCGCTCCACGAGCGGCAATGTCCGCAGCTTGCGCTCCAGATGCCACTGCAGGTGCGCGGCCACCAGCCCACTGGCCTGGCTGCGATGCCCCGCCGGCGAGCCGTTCGCAAACTCCCAGTCACCGTCGTGCAGCGCGGCCATCAGATCCAGCACACCCTGCGGCGGGGTGACCGACCCCGACGGCCGGCAGTGCACGCACACGCTGCCGCCCGCCGCGACATGGAACGCGCGATGCGGACCGGGTGCGGCGCAACGCGCGCACTCGGTGATGGCCGGCGCCCAGCCGGCGATCCCCATGGCCCGCAGCAGATAGGCGTCGAGCACCAGTTCACGGGACCGGCTGCCGTCCGCGACGGCCCGCAGCGCGCCGACGGTGAGCCGCTGCAGCGCCGGCATGGGGTTGCGTTCCTCACCGGCCAGCCGCTCGGCGGTCTCCAGGATGGCGCAGCCGCAGGTGTAGCGGCCGTAGTCGTTGACGATGTCGGCGGCGAACGCGTCGAGCGACACCACCTGGGTGACGATGTCGAGGTTGCGGCCGGGATGCAGCTGCACGTCGATGTGGGCGAACGGCTCCAGCCGCGAGCCGAACTTGCTGCGGGTCCGCCGCACGCCCTTGGCCACCGCGCGGACCAGCCCGTGGTCGCGGGTGAGCAGCGTGACGATCCGGTCGGCCTCGCCGAGCTTGTGCTGGCGCAGCACGACCGCTCGATCCCGGTACAACCGCATCGGGAGATTGTCCCATCGCGCACCGACAACTCGGGTTAGGCAGCGCCGGGCGATGTCGTCAATCTATCCTCGAAATCGACATGGCCAGCCTTCCCGAACCATCCGCTCCGTCCCGATTCCCGACTCTGACGCAGCAGTTGTACCGCCTCGCGAGCGGCACGGTGACGTCACAGCAGATCGTGCGGCAGTCGCTGGATGCCATCGCGGCCAGTCAGCTCGAGCTGAACGCCTTCCGGGTGGTCTTCACCGAACAGGCGCTCGCCGACGCCGCCGAAGCAGACCGCAAACGCGCTGCCGGACAACATCTTCCGCTACTCGGCGTACCCATCGCGATCAAGGACGACGTCGACGTCGCGGGCGTGCCCACCCGGTTCGGCACCGACGGCGACGTGCCACCGGCCACCGCGGATGCCGAGGTGGTGCGCCGGCTGAAGGCGGCCGGCGCGGTGATCGTCGGCAAGACCAACACCTGCGAGCTCGGCCAGTGGCCGTTCACCAGCGGGCCCGGTTTCGGGCACACCCGCAACCCCTGGTCGCGCGCGCACACCCCGGGCGGGTCGTCGGGCGGTAGCGCCGCGGCCGTCGCAGCCGGATTGGTCACCGCCGCAATCGGATCCGACGGTGCGGGCAGCGTCCGCATCCCCGCTGCATGGACGCATCTGGTCGGCATCAAACCGCAGCGCGGACGCATCTCCACCTGGCCGCTGCCCGAGGCCTTCAACGGCATCACGGTCAACGGGGTGCTGGCCCGCACCGTCGCCGACGCGGCGCTGGTTCTCGACGCCGCCGCCGGCAACGTCGACGGTGATCTGCACAAGCCGGCGCCCATCGCGGCGGCCGAGGCCGTCGGCCGGGCGCCGGGGCCCCTGCGCGTCGCGTTGTCGACCAAGTTTCCGTTCACGCTGTTCCCGGCCCGGTTGCATCCGGAGATCCGGGCCGCGCTGAACACCGTTGCGGGACAACTGGAAGAGCTCGGACACACGGTCCGGCCGGCCGATCCCGAGTACGGGCTGCGGCTGTCCCTGGACTTCCTGGCCCGCTCCACCTCCGGACTCGCCGAATGGCGCGACCGCGTCGGACCCGGTGTGGCATTGGACCCGCGCACCCGCAGCAACATCCGGACCGGATGGCTGATGTCGGAACACGCCCTCCGGCAGGCACGGCAGCGGGAGAAGACGCTGGCGCGCCGCATCGGCTGGATTTTCAACCTCGTCGACGTCGTGCTGGCGCCGACCACGGCGCAGCCGCCACCGCTGATCGATGCCTTCGACCGGCTGGGCAGCACCGCCACCGACCGCGCGATCATCGCGGCCTGCCCGGTGTGCTGGCCGTGGAACGCACTCGGCTGGCCGTCGATCAACATCCCGGCCGGCTTCACCGCCGACGGGCTGCCCATCGGTGTGCAGCTCATGGGCCCGGAAGGCAGCGAGCTGCTCCTGATCTCGCTAGCCGCCAGCCTGGAGGCGATCACCGGCTGGGCCACCAAGCAGCCCGACAACTGGTGGACTCAGCCCTAGGCCCTGGCCATTGCCCCGAGGCCCTGTCCATTCATTTTCCGCGAGCGTGCGTGTCTGCCCGCGACACGCCGCGTGAACCGAGCACTATCGTCGCGCTCGCCGGCCGCGAGCGTGCGCGGACGGCACACCAAGACCCGCGTGTCGCGTACAGACACGGCCGCTCGCGGGTGATTAAAAGCCCAGCTTGCCAAGCTGTTTCGGGTCACGCTGCCAGTTCTTGGCGATCTTGACCCGCAGGTTCAGGTACACCTTGGTGCCGAGCAGCTTCTCGATCTGCGTCCGCGCCGCCGTCCCGACCTCACGCAAGCGGGAGCCGCCCTTGCCGATCACGATGCCCTTCTGGCTGTCGCGCTCGACGTAGATGATGGCGTGGATGTCGCACATCTCGCCCTGCTCGGGGGTGCGGCCTTCGCGCTCGGTGAACTCCTCGATGACCACCGCCAATGAGTGCGGCAGTTCGTCGCGGACGCCTTCCAGCGCGGCTTCGCGGATGAGCTCGGCGATGAGCACTTCCTCGGGTTCGTCGGTCAGTTCGCCGTCCGGGTAGAACGCCGGCCCCGGCGGCAGCTTGCCGGCCAGCACGTCGATCAGGACGTCGACCTGTTCGCCGGCCACCGCGGACACCGGCACGATCTCGGCCTTGCCCTCGGTGAGCTCACTGACCGCCAGCAGCTGCGCGGCCACCTTGTCGCGCGGCACCTTGTCGGTCTTGGTAACGACCACCAGCAGCGTGGTTCGCGGTGCGACAGCACGGATCTGCTGGTAGATCCAGCGGTCGCCGGGCCCGATGGCCTCGTCCGCCGGGATGCACAGGCAGATGATGTCGACCTCGGAATACGTGTCCTTGACCAGTTCGTTGAGCCGCTGGCCGAGCAGCGTGCGCGGCCGGTGCAGACCGGGCGTGTCCACCAGGATGATCTGGAAGTCCTCGCGGTGCACGATGCCGCGGATGGTGTGCCGCGTGGTCTGCGGGCGATTCGACGTGATCGCGACCTTGGTGCCGACGAGCGCGTTGGTCAGCGTCGACTTGCCGGTGTTCGGCCGGCCGACCAAACAGACGAAGCCGGAACGGAATTCGTCACTCATCGGGTTCTCCTTCTTCCACGTCATCAGTGCGTTCCGGCTCGACCGGCGTCACCAGGACGGTGCCGATCCGGACCCGGCCGCGATGGTCCCGGCCGCCCTCGGCCCGCAGCTGGAGGGTCGCCGGGTACTGCGATCGATGCGACGGGAACGACACCCGGACCTCGGCGCCCGGCAGCGGCACGCGCCCCAGTTCGTGCGCCAGGAGCCCGCCGACGGTGTCCACGTCCAGGTCGCCGTCGACCTCGAAGCCACACAGTTCGGCCAGGTCCTCCAGCGGTAGCCGCGCCGACACCCGAAACCGGTTGTCGCCCAGTTCTTCTACCGGCAGCACCTCGTCGGTGTCGTATTCGTCGGCGATCTCACCGACGATCTCCTCGAGCACGTCCTCGATGGACACCAGGCCGGCGATCGCGCCGTACTCGTCGACCAGCAACGCCATGTGGTTGCGGGTGCGCTGCATCTCGTTGAGCAGCTCGTCGAGCGGTTTGGAGTCCGGCATGAACACCGCGGGACGCATCACCGCGGCCACCTTGGTCTCGCGACCGCCGTTGGTGGAGTTGTAGGTCTGCTCCACAAGGTCTTTGAGATAGACGACGCCGACGACGTCGTCGACGTTCTCCCCGATCACCGGGATGCGGGAGTGTCCGCTGCGGACCGCCAGCGAGGTCGCCTGCCCGGCCGACTTGTCGCTCTCGATCCACACCATCTCGGTGCGGGGCACCATGACCTCGCGTGCCGGGGTGTCACCGAGTTCGAAGACGGACTTGATCATTCGCCGCTCTTCGGCGGCCACGACACCCCGCTGCTGCGCGAGGTCGACGACCTCGAGCAGTTCGATTTCCGAGGCGAAGGGTCCGTTGCGGAAACCCCGCCCCGGCGTCAGGGCGTTACCGATGAGCACCAGCAGCCGGCTGATCGGGGTCAGCAGCACCGCGATCACCTGCAGCGGAAGCGCCGACAGCAGCGAGATGGAATAGGCGTTCTGCCGCCCCACGGTGCGGGGGCCGACACCGATGGCGACGAAGCTGACGACAACCATGATGGCCGCGGCGGACACCAGGGCCCACCCGCGCGTCATCAGCTCGTCGAGGTAGTCGACCAGCAGGACGGTCGCCGAAGCCTCGCAGACAACCCGCAGCAGCACAACGAGATTGACGTACTGCGGCCGGTTCCGGACGATCTTGGCCAGCCGCACCGCACCGGGCCGCTCATCGCGGATCAGCTCGTCGACCCGGGCGATCGAGACGGTGTTGATGGCGGCATCGATCGCCGCGAACACCCCGCCGATCACGACGAGCACTATGGCGCCGATCAACGGCGTCAACCCGGTCACGGTTCGTCGAAGTACCGCGACTTGTCCAGCAGCCGGCGGTCTTTCTCGGTCTGCCGATCCTTGTGGTAGGCGTGCACCTGGTCGGCGACCCACTCCTCGAGCAGCTGACGCTGCAGGTCGAACATTTCTTTTTCCTCGTCCGGCTCGGCGTGGTCGTAGCCCAGCAGGTGCAGCACGCCGTGCACGGTCAACAGCGCCAGCTCGTGACCCAGTGAATGTCCGGCGGCCTCAGCCTGATTCGCGGCGAACTCGGGACACAGCACGATGTCCCCGAGCATCGACGGCCCGGGCTCGGGCGCATCCGGCCGGCCGCCGGGCTCGAGCTCGTCCATCGGGAAGCTCATCACGTCGGTGGGGCCCGGCAGGTCCATCCAGCGCATGTGGAGATCGGCCATGGCCGACTGGTCCACCAGGACCATCGAGAGTTCAGCGGCGGGGTTGACGTCCATCTTGGAGATGACGAACCGCGCGACGCTGATCAGCTCGTCTTCGGATACGTCGATTCCCGACTCGTTGGAAACCTCGACCGTCACTGCGTCACCGCCTCGTCCGGCCGGTGGCTCGACGGTGCGCGCGGTTGGCCAGACCGTGCTCGCTCACTTTGGCTTCCGCCGCTTCGTATGCGTCGACGATCTCCGAAACCAGCTTGTGGCGCACCACGTCTGCACTCGTGAGCTCAGCGATGTGGATGTCGTCGATACCGTCCAGGACCTCGATGGCCGACCGCAGACCCGACTTCGATCCGCCGGGCAGGTCGACCTGTGTGACGTCACCGGTGACGACGATCTTCGAACCGAAACCCAAGCGGGTCAGGAACATCTTCATCTGTTCGGCGGTCGTGTTCTGCGCCTCGTCGAGGATGATGAAGGCGTCGTTCAACGTACGGCCGCGCATGTATGCCAGCGGCGCGACCTCGATCACCCCGGCTGCCATCAGCTTCGGGATCATCTCGGCGTCCATCATGTCGTGCAGCGCGTCGTACAGCGGCCGCAGATACGGGTCTATCTTCTCGTTGAGCGTGCCCGGCAGGAAGCCGAGGCGCTCGCCCGCTTCGACGGCGGGACGCGTCAGGATGATCCGGCTGACCTGTTTGGTCTGTAAAGCGCTGACGGCCTTGGCCATTGCCAGGTAGGTCTTGCCGGTGCCGGCGGGGCCGATGCCGAAGACGATGGTGTGGGCATCGATGGCGTCGACGTAGCGCTTCTGGTTGAGCGTCTTGGGCCGGATGGTCTTGCCGCGGCGCGACAGGATGTCGAGCGTCAGCACCTGTGCCGGCGACTCGGCGTCGGCGCCGTCGAGCATGCCGACGCTGCGGCGCACGACGTCCGGGGTCAGTGTCTGCCCGCCGGCGGCAATGGTGATGAGCTCACTGACCACGCGCTCGGCCTTCGCCACGTCGGCGGGCGAGCCGGATATCGAGAGCGAATTGCCGCGGACGTGGATGTCGGCCGCGAGCAGGTTCTCGAGAGCTCGCAGATTCTCGTCGGCCGAGCCGAGCAGGCCCACGACAAGATCAGGCGGAACAGTGATGCTGCTTCGAACCGACGGGTCGAGCTCCGGGGAGCGCGACGCGGCGGCGTTCGTATCGCGGGGCGTCACGTGGTTTTCGATGCCTGCTTTCTGGTGTCGAGCTGAGGAGCACATTCTACCGCCGGGCCGAAGGCACGCCCAACGAGTTGGCTGGTCACGCAAGCCGCGGGCGGCACCTTTCGGTACCGCCCGCGGGTTGCGTAGTAGTTGGGTCGCCGATTACCGGCTCTGGTGGACGTTGGTGTCGACCTTGGGCGACTTGGCGCCCTGGTGCACGTCGTCCAGCCAGTTCAGGTGATCAACTCCCGTCGGCACCACAGTTGCCTGCACCCCTGTCGGGGCCGGTCCGGTGGCGGCTACGGCGGGAACGGCGAACCCCATGGCACCGGCGGCCAATGCACCGGCGATAACTGCTGCAATTCCGAAATTCTTCATGGAGTGTTCCCTTCGCGTCTTCTGTCCGTCTTTGTCCCCTGGCGGCCCGAGCCGCTGTGACATCCATGTAAACAGGCAGGTCAAAGGATTAATTCCGCTGGCAGGAAATTAGTGTTTACTGGCAGGAATTGCTGTAACCCAGGCCACAGGATTGGCCCGGAAGGCCACGTCGCGGAGTTCGGAATTAGCGCATTGGAGGGGCGCCGGCCGCTGTTACGCTCGATTCACCGGCGAGGGTCCGCCGGGGCGATGAGGAATCGGGGAGGGTTCTGCATGGGTAGGGGTCGCGGTCATCACGGCGGTTCGCACAATTCGCCGAGCAACCGCCATCCGCGCCACGACGACGAGCCCACCGTGCGCATCCCCCGGCCGAACCACAACGACCGCAACGACCACAACCCGCGGCGCCACGACGATCACGACGGCAACTCGCACCGGCGTGACCACGACGGCGGTGACAGCCCGAGCCTCGGCGAGAAGATCAACGACATCCTCGACAAGGCCAACGACGTCCTGGACACCGCCTCGGACATCGCCGACAACGTCAAGAAGCTGATGGAAGGCGATCCGATGGGCGCCGTCGGGCTCATCAGCGATGCCGGCGACATCGCCAAGATGCTGATGCCCGCGGCCGCCGGCACGCCCATCATCGAGGGCGGCTTGTGGGCCCTGGACCTCGCGGGGCTCGGTTTCGGCATCGGCGATCCGGACACCGGGGAATCGTTCTCCGACGGCGCCGAACTCTTCCAGGCCGCCGGCGACGGACTCAGCAGCGCCTATCCGACCGTGTGGCAAGGCACGTCCTCCACGGCCTACTCCAACCGGAACGCCGAACAGATCGGCAGCGCCGAACAGCTGCTGCAGGCCGACAATTTCGTCGTGCAGATCCTGAGCGCCGAAGCCGAACAGGTCGACGCGGGCCGCCAGCAGATGGACAACATCGCCACCTGCCTGGGCGCGATGATCCCCGTCTGTCTGGCCCTGGAGGCGACGGTCATCGGCGCCCCCGAGTCGCTCGCGCTGCAGGCCGCATCCGTCGCCGTCGCCGCCGCGGCTTCGGCCGTGACGATGAACAACATGATGGCGCAGTCATCGAGCAACGCGGCGCAATTGAGCCAGGCGACGAGCATGTACCAGAGCGCCTCGCACGCTCCGCCACTGAGCACCATGCCGCCGCCCGCGAAGAAGCCGGGCGACGGACCCGATTTCGGCAATGCCGACCCGAACGCGCCGGGCAATCCCAACCAGCCCGGGCGGCCGGGAACGGGCACGCCGTCCGGTCCGCCCACGGGCAACCCGCCCGGCACCGGCAGCCCGACGGGCACCGGTGGCGGTTCAGGTTCCGGCGGCGGCTCAGGCTCCGGTGGCGGCTCAGGCTCCGGTGGCGGTTCGGGCGCCGGCGGCGGCACCCCGAGCATGCCGAAGATGCCCGAGGTACCCGAGATGCCGTCCGCCCCAGCGGCATCGGGTGCCGGCACCGGCGCCGGGTCCGGTATGGGCGGTATGCCGTCGCTGCCGCAGATGGGCGGCGGTGGCTCCGGCAGCGGAGGCGGCGGTCTCCTCGGCACCCTCGCCGGCCTGGCCGGCCAGGCGGCACAGACCGCGGCGCAGGCGGCCCAGGCCGCCCAGCAGGGCAAGCAGGATCCGAACGCACAGGACCCCAACGCGCTCGGCGAAGACAAAGACGGCGACGGCAAGCCGGACGATCCGGCCGCCGACCCCAATGCCCAACCCGCGGAAGCGAATCCGCCGGGCGCGGCAGCCGGGACGGAGTCGCCCGCGGGACGGGCGCCCATCCAGGTGTCGTTCGACGACGGCGCGCACCACGTCGAGGTGGCCGTCGATCCCGACACCGCCAAAGGCCCCGTGCACGTGAGCCTGGACCCGTCGAATCCCACTGCGCCCCCGCGCATCACGACCGAAACCTAGTTTTTCCGGCTTTCCCGAAAGGAGCAACACATGGGCGGCAAGCTCACCGTGGAGACCTCAGAGTTGCAGGCGCTCTCCACCAAGCAGACCGATGCGGCCGCGACGTTCAGCGCCGCCGGCAACACCACGTCCTACGTCGAGGTCAAGGTGCTCGCGACCCACGGGCCGCTGTGCATGTCGACGCAATCGGCACTGAGTGCTGCGAACAACGCGCGCAAGGCCGCCTGCGAGCAGATGATGAACAAGTCGCGCAACCTGGCCTCGAACCTGAACAAGGCCGCGGCGCAATACGACCAGACGGATGCGCAGGAAGGTTCCAACCTCGGCAAGCAGATGCAGATCTGATCGATGTCAGACCATTCTTGGGACGACCACGACGACGACGAGCATCTCGCCGAACCCGAGAGCTCGCTCGACTACTTCACCACCGACGGCAGTGACGACCCGGACCCGGGCGATTCGGGTCTCGACCACCTGGTGACGTCGGATCACGAGACGTACGACGACGAGACGGCGGGCTCCTATGCGGACGCCATGGCGCCCAATGTCGGTGGCGCGGTGGACGACGCCGACGACGAAACGCCGGACGACGACGCACCCCGGGTGGTGGTGTTCGCGGTCTCCGATCCCGCCGGAAACGTCACGGCCGAGGCGTCCATCGCCGGGTCGATCCAGCGGATCAAGCTGGCGCCCAAGGCGGCCTCGATGCCCGAGGCCGAACTCGCCCGCAGCATCCTGGCGACCGCGAAGCTCGCGAACATGAAGGGCCGTGCGGTGCAACGGGCACTCATCGAAGGCGTCCTCGCGGCCGAAGGGCTCGACGAAGAGCGCGTCGAGACCATCATCGAGATGAACGCGCCCGACCTGCCGACACCGCGACAGGCCGACGACGCGGTCGCCGAGGCAGAGGCGGCATACCTGCGCGGTGAGCATCGATAGCCGGCCCGAACATGGTTGGGCGACTGAGAGGTTCGCCCGCCGTGACCGGCCGCGCTGGTTCTAGACCTGCCAGCGCGGCGTCAGCACACCCAGGGCACCCAAGGCAACCGCGGCCGCGGTCGACGTGCGCAACACCGACGGCCCCAGCCGAACGGCGACGGCGCCGGCGTCCACCAACGCCGCCACCTCGCCGTCGGTGATGCCGCCTTCCGGACCCACGATCAGCGTCACCGCCTCGGTGGCTGCCGAAACCACCTCGCGCACAGGAACTTCCGCGGATTCGTGCAACACGAGCGTGACGTGACCCGTCCCGGCGCTGCCCTCGCCGATCGACGCGACCAACTCAGCCGTCGACACCGGGCCACTGACCGAAGGTACGTACGGGCGACGGGACTGCCGCGCCGCCGACCGGGCCACCGCACTCCAGCGCCGTAGACCCTTCTCCACCTTGGCCGTACCGTCCCAGCGCGCGACGCAGCGCTCGGACTGCCACGCGACGAACGCGTCGGCACCGGCCTCGGTGGCCAATTCGATGGCCAGCTCGGAGCGTTCGGACTTGGGCAGGGCCTGCACCACCGTCACCGCCGGCACCGCGGCCGGGACGTCGGTGATCGACAGCACCCGTGCTGTCAACCGGCCCTTCACGGCGTCTTCGATGACGCAGTGCGCCAGCGCCCCGGCACCGTCGGACAGGTCGAGTTCCTCGCCCGGACGGATGCGTCGCACCGTCGCCGCGTGGAAGCCCTCGTCGCCGTCGACGACGGCGAGACCGCCGACCTCCGGTACCGCGTCGACGTAGAACAGCGCCCGGCTCACCAATAGCCCCGAAGGCTAACGGCCACTGAAGGTTTCGCGCAGGCGGCTGAACAGGCCGCCCCCGCCGCCGGCGACGGCCTGCGTCGAGCGCACCTCGGTGACGTCGCGGGACCGCTGCTCCTTGAACTTGCGCAGCAGTTCGAGGTCACGGTTGTCGAGCCGCGTCGGCACCACGACGTCGATGTGCGCGTGCAGGTTGCCGCGGACCCCGGACCGCAGGTGCGGCATACCGTGGCCGCGCAGCGTGGTGATCGAACCGGGCTGGGTACCCGGCGCGATGGTGATCTCGGTGGGCCCATCGAGGATGGCGTCGACGGTGACGGTGGTGCCCAGCGCGGCGTCGACCATCGGCACCGAGACGGTGCAGTGCAGGTCGTCGCCGTCGCGCAGGAACAGTTCATGGGGCTGCTCGTGGACTTCGACGTACAGGTCGCCGGCGGGGCCACCGCCCGGGCCGACCTCGCCCTGGGCCGCCAGGCGCACCCGCATGCCCTCGCCGACGCCGGCCGGAATCTTCACGCTGACGTCGCGCCGTGCGCGCACCCGGCCGTCGCCGCCGCAGCGGTGACACGGGTCGGGGATGACCTCGCCGACACCGCCGCACACGGGACAAGGGCGCGACGTCATGACGTTGCCGAGCAGCGAGCGCTGGACCGTCTGCACCTCGCCTTGGCCGTGGCAGGTATCACAGCGGGCGGGCTGCGAATTGCCGTGCGTGCCCTTGCCCTGGCACAGGTCGCACAGCACCGCGGTGTCGACGGTGACCTGCTTGGTGACGCCCGTCGCGCACTCCTCGAGGTTCAGCCGCAGGCGCAGCAGCGAGTCCGAGCCCGGGCGCACGCGGCCGATCGGACCGCGCGCGGACGCGCCGCCACCGAAGAAGGCCTCGAACACGTCGCCGAGGCCACCGAAACCGGCGAAGCCACCGGCACCGCCGCCGCCGCCGCCGCTCTCCATGGGATCACCGCCGAGGTCGACGATGCGCCGCTTCTCCGGGTCGCTGAGGACCTCGTAGGCGGTGCTGATCTCGGCGAACCGCTGCTGTGCGCCCTCGTCGGGGTTGACGTCGGGGTGCAGCTCCCGGGCCAGCCTGCGGTAGGCCTTCTTGATCTCCGAGTCGCTGGCGCCCTTGCTCACGCCGAGCAGGCCGTAGTAATCGCGTGCCACGCCTAAGAACCTTGCCTAATCTCTCGAACTGCTGGGCACCCTCATCGGGTGCCCAGTACCTCGCCTATGTACCGGGCGACAGCCGCGACGTTGGCGATGGTGCCCGGATAGTCCATCCGGGTGGGCCCCACCACGCCCATGCCGCCGTAAACCTTGCCCAAACTGCCGTAGGCGGTGCTCACGACGGACGTCCCAGCCATCTGCTCGGCCTCGGTTTCGTGGCCGATGCGTACCGTGACTTTACCTGCCTCCTGTTGGGCGGCCAGCAACCGCAGGACCACGACCTGCTCCTCCAGCGCCTCCAGCACCGACCGCAGGGACCCGCCGAAATCGGCGGTGTTGCGCGTCAGGTTGGCGGTGCCGCCGAGCAACAGCCGCTCCTCCTGGTGCTCGACCAGCGTCTCGACCAAGACCGTCGCCGCGCGGCCCACCGCGTCGCCCAGGCCGCCGTGACCGTCCATCTGCGATGCCAGGTCGGCCACCGCGACCGACGCGGCCGACAACAGCTTGCCTTCCAGGGCCGCGCCGAGCCGCTCCCGCAGCTGCGACAGCTCGTGCTCACCGATGGCGTCGCCGAGCTCGACGACGCGCTGGTCGACGCGTCCGGTATCGGTGATGACCACCAGCAACAGCCGGGCCGGGGTGAGCGCCACGACCTCGAGGTGGCGCACCGTGGAGCGCGACAGGGTGGGGTACTGCACGATGGCGACCTGCCGGGTGAGCTGCGCGAGCAGGCGCACCGCACGGCGCAGCACGTCGTCCAGGTCGACGCCGGATTCGAGGAAACTCAGGATGGCCCGGCGCTCGCTGGACGACAGCGGCTTGACGTCGTCGATCCGGTCGACGAACTCGCGATAGCCCTTCTCGGTGGGCACCCGGCCCGAGCTGGTGTGCGGCTGCGTGATGTAGCCCTCCGCCTCCAGCACAGCCATGTCGTTGCGCACCGTGGCGCTCGAAACGCCGAGGTTGTGGCGCTCGACAAGCGTCTTGGAGCCGATGGGCTCCTTCGTGGAGACGAAGTCGGCAACGATGGCACGCAGCACTTCAAAGCGACGGTCGTCGGCACTACCCATTCGTCACCTCCAGTTTCACCGCCATTTTACGGTGACGATGGATTCGGGCGGTCGACAGACGTCATTCGGCAGCATCTGGTGGTCGGATGCCTCGGCAAACGCCGAGTCGACCCGCTAGGGTCACCTGTATGCCGACGCTGTCACCGCGGACCCGCTCGGCTCACGGGGAGCTTTGCAGAGTGATCTACTCATGATTTTCAAAGGGGTACGCGACGGAAAGCCCTACCCGGAGCATGGGCTGAGCTACCGCGAATGGGCCCAGATTCCGCCGCGCCAGTTGCGTCTCGACGAAATCGTCACCACGACGACGGTGCTCGCCCTGGACCGGCTGCTGTCCGAGGATTCGACGTTCTACGGCGATCTGTTCCCGCACGCCGTGCGCTGGCAGGGCACCATCTACCTGGAAGACGGCCTGCACCGTGCGGTGCGGTCGGCGCTGCGGAACCGGGTGGTGCTGCACGCAAGGGTGTACGACATGGATGTGCCGCTGTCGCAGCAGCTTTCGCCGGCCGGCGAATGAGCGCGCGCTAACGCAGGTACGTGCCGACCAGCACCACGAGCAAAAGCGCGACGAGCCCGATGCCCAGGCACATCAGCGCTGTGACGACGCGGCTGCGGGCGTCGCCACCCAGCCGGTAGGTGCCACGGAACAACGTGGCCATCGCGATGCTCGCGGCGTGCCAGCCCGCGGAGTTGCCATTGGTCTTCGGCTCGGGCGGTTGCTGCTGGTAGCCGTAGGGCTGCGGGTAGGCCGGTGGTGCGGGATACGGCCCCGGCGGCGGCCGCTGCGGATATCGCGGATCCGGATACGTCATTGCTGCACTCCCCCTGGTCAGCTCTGGCTTCCGCGACTTTACCCGGGCTCAGCCGGCCAGGGTCTCCCGCAGCGTCTTCGGCCGGATGTCGGTCCAGGTCTCTTCGACGTAGGCCAGGCAGTCGGCGCGCGTGCTCTCACCGAACACGACCCGCCAGCCGGCGGGCACGTCGGCGAACACCGGCCACAGGCTGTGCTGCTCTTCGTCGTTGATCAGGACGTAGAACGCGCCGTTCTCGTCATCGAACGGATTGCTGCTCATCGCTTCTCCTCACGGATGGTGTGGCATATTCGGCCCCCAGCACGCGGTCGCTGAGCAGACCGAGGCAGCTGAGGTTGGGGAATCCGGGGCCCTGCGTGAGCCAGGACAGGCTGGGCAGGAACAACTTCGGTGTGACGCCGCTGACGGCGAGGTCGTAGCCGATGGAACGCTGCAGGGAGTCGGCCGACAGCGGCGCACCGATACCGAGCTCCAGCACGTCCAACGCGTCCTGGCTCAACAGCGGGGCGAACCACATCGAATCGGCGCCGGAACCGTCGATCACCAGGTCGAAGCCGTGCACCGTCTCCAGGCAGCCGGAGTCGCGTTCGGTCTGCAGGGTCAACCGGATCCGGTCTTCGCGGGGCACGGCATGGGCGACGCGGCCGCGCAGGTGCCGGATGCGGTCGTCGGCCAGCAGTGAGTCCTGGACGCGGGCGGAGAACACGCCACGGTCGGTGCGGGCCATGGCATCTCGGCGCTCGGAGATGCTGAGCCCGGCCCAGCCCGTGGGGTCGGAGAACAGGGTGTTCTCGAAGTAGCCCTCGCCGCGGGTGAACAGCGTGACACCCGGGGAGATCACCGTGATGGTCGAAACCCGGTGCGAGAACAGCTCGTCGAGCATGGTGGCGGCGGTTTCCCCACCGCCGATGACGGCGACCCGCTCGGCGTTGATGCGCTCGTCCTGGGCGACGCGGTGCCAGAACTGAGCGATCGACAGCACCCGCGGATGCCCCGGCAGGATGGACCGCTCGGCCTGTCCCGGCCCGGTGATCATCACGCCGTCGGCGCGCACCTGCTGATCGCGGCAGTGCAGCACCCACTGGTCGCCGTCGACCGACAGCTTCGTGACCTCACCCGTGACCACCTGCATGGCAACGCTTTCCGCGACCCACGCCAGGTACTGGCTCCAGCGCCGGTGGGTGGGTGCGGGCCGGCCGCGGTCGATCCACTCGGCGAACTGTCCCGTCGAGATCAGGTACGACTGCCAGCTGTGCCGCATCATCCGTTCGTCGAGTTCGACGTTGCGGCGCGGCACGAGCGCCGACCGGTACGGGAAGCCGACGTCTTTTTCCGGGCCGGTGCCCAGCCGGTGCCGGCCGTCGGTCCAGCCGCCTGCGGCCTGCCAGTTGGCGCCGACGCCCAGGCGCTCCACCGCGATGACGTCGGGCGCGTCCACGCCCATGGCCCGCAGCTCGGCGGCCTTGGCGGCCACGGCGACCGCCTTGGCGCCGGCGCCGATGACGGCCAGGGTATTTCGGGTGTCGGTCATTTCATCACTTCCCTGAGCTGTGATTCCCACAGCTGTTGCAATTCGGCAATGTCGTCTGCGCTGAAAATGTCTGGCACCGTGCGCCATTGGACACCGAGCGCCGCGGTGCCGTCATGGTCGATGATTCCCGCCAGGAGGGTCAGGTCGTGGTGCACCGCGTAGTTCGGTTCGGGCACCGGTGACGCACCGGCCAGGAGCGCACCGTCGAGCTGCAGTGCGGCCCCACTCGCCCCGAGGTGTACCCGGCCCAGATAGTTCAGCAGCACCTGTGGTTCCGGGTAGGCCGCCAACCGCTCCGCGGTGTCCGCGCGCAGATACCGCAGCAGCCCGAAGTCGATGCCGTGGCCGGGGACCGCGGCGATCTCGGCGCTGACCTGTTGTGGCGCTTCGGAACTGATACGCACCGGGTAGATGGCGCTGAACAGTCCGACGGTGTCGCCGGTGTCGACGTCAGCACCGGCGACGACGGTGTCCGCGCGGCCATGGGTCTCCAGCGCCACCAGCGGCGCCGGGGTGTCCTGGCCGCGACGCTGCCGCCACCGGGTGATGGTGCGCGCGGTCGCCGCGGCCAGCAGATCGGTGACCGGCCGGCCGGCCCCCAGTACGCGCGCCGTCAGGTCGGTGTCGATGATCGACATGGCGACCACCACGTCTGCGGCACAGTCGGTCTCGGGCTGCACGCGGCGACGGCCGAGCGCGGGATCCGGGCCGGCGACCTGTGCCTCCCAGAAGTCCACGGTGTCGAGGCGCTGCGCCCGTTCGGCGACCAGCCGTGACCAGGCCCGGTAGCTGGTGTGCTCGCGGATGACTGCGGGCCGGGCACCGGAGGCCAGCGCGTGCCAGCCATTCTCCAACTCGCCGAGCACAATTCGCCAGGATGCCGGGTCGACAGCCAGCACGTGAGCACTGAGGACCAGCACCTTGCCGCTGGACGTGGTGTTCAGCAGCACCGCCTGCAGCAGGCGCCCCTGCTCGGGATCGAGGCGTTCGACCGCGAGATCGGTCTGCTCGGCCACCGCGGCCACGACGTCACCGTCGACGGTGACCTCGGACAGGACGTCGCCCACCGGATGGTCGACCAGAGTCATGGTGGCCCGGTCCAAGCGGCTTCGCAGGGCCGGGTGCGCGGCAATGACGCTGTGCAGCAACGTGGTCAGGTGCTCGGCGGTGATGGCATCCGGTAGCCGCACCGCCTGGGTCTGGGCCAGGCGGCGGCCGTCGCCGTACTGATACAGCCAATGCACGTTGGGCAGCACGGGTACCGGGCCCGCCTCCTCGACCGCCGTCGCGGCCAATTCGTCCTCGGCGTCCAGTTCGTCGGCCAGTTCGCGAATGCTGCTGCAGTCCAGCATCATCCGCGCACGCAGCGCCAGGCCGCGGCGGCGCGCGGCCTGGACCACCGACAGCGCGACGATGCTGTCGAGCCCCAGATCGAGGAAATCGGCGGTGACGTCGAGTCCGGCCGGATCGGCCACCTCCAGCACGTCGGCGAACAACTCGGCCACGGCCAGTTCCGTTGCGGTCGCCGGCGCCGCCGCCTGCCCGGTGCCGGCGGCAGCATCGATCGCGGCCAGTGCCGCGTCGTCCACTTTGCCGTTGACCGTCAGCGGAATCTCGTCCACGGCGATGATGTGGTGCGGCACCAGGTATCTGGGCAGCCGGGCCGCCAGCATGCGCCGCAACTCGGTGGCCCCTGCCGCCCCGGCGACGTACGCGACCAACCGCGGCCCGCTGCCGTGCCGCCGGACGGTGACGTGCGCATGCCGCACACCCGGGTGCGCGTGCAGGACCGCGGCGACCTCACCGGGTTCCACCCGGAATCCGCGAATCTTCACCTGATCGTCGGACCGCCCCTGGAATTGCAGGCCACCGGTGCCGGGGTCGCGGCGCACCACGTCGCCGGTGCGGTACATCCGCGCGCCGGCCACGAATGGGTCGGCGACGAATCGCGCGGCGGTCTCGGCGGCGCGGCCCAGATAGCCGCGCGTGAGCTGTCCACCGGCCAGGTAGAGCTCACCGGTGACGCCGTCCGGCACCGGGCGCAGCCAGGCGTCGAGGACGTAGGCGCGCGTCGCTGTGGTCGGGTGCCCGATCGAGGGGGTGCCGTGCTCGGTGAATGCGGCCACGACGGCTTCGACCGTGGTTTCGGTTGGGCCGTAACAGTTGTAGGCCGACATGCCGGTGCGGTCGCACTCGTTGCGGATGGCCGCCCACGCGTTCGGGTCGACGGCTTCGCCGCCCAGCGCCAGCGCGGTCAGCGGCACCGTCGTCAGGAGACCTTCGGCCTGCAGCTGCGTGAACATCGACGGTGTGGTGTCGATCAGGTCGACGCCGTACTGCCCGATGGTCGCCACCAGTGCCTCGGCATCACGCTGCACCTCGTCACCGACGATGTGCAGACCGTGGCCGTCCAGCAGCGCGGCCAGCGGCTGCCAGGCCGCGTCGAACGTGAACGACCAGGCGTGCGCAACCCGAAGTGGCCGACCGGCTTTCGCCACCGCGGGCCGCAGCACCCGGGCGGCATGGTCTGCGGCATAGGCCAGCACCGCGTCATGGGTACCGATGACGCCCTTGGGCTTGCCGGTGGTACCCGACGTGAACACGATGTAGGCGCCCTGGCCGGGATGTATTGGCAGCGGCGTGAATTCGCCGGCGGGGTGGTTGCCCGCAGCCGCCAGCAGGGCGTCGTCCACGACCACCGACGCATTGGTCTGGCCGAGGATCTCCTCGATCCGGTCGGCGGGCATCGACGGATCCAGCGGCACGACCAACCCACCGGCCTTGAGCACGCCGAGCATCGCCACCACGTAGTCGGGTCCCCGGCGCAACAGCACCGGCACCGGCGTCTCGGTCTCGACGCCGCGGCGCCGCAGTTCGGTGGCGACGCGGTCGGACGCCTCGTCGAGACCGCGGAAGGTCAGCGCGCCGCCGTCATAGCTCAGTGCCACCGAACCCGGCTTGCTGCGCGCGGTAGTGGTGAACTTCTCATGGATGCCACCGGTTTCGGTACTGGCGGGATGTGCTGCCACCGTGGGCGCGGCGAGATGGATACCGACGTCGCGCAACGGGCGGTCCCAACCGTCGACGAGGCGCTGCATCACCGCGAGCACCTGCCGGCCGAGGCTCTCCGGTGGCACGAGCCCGGTGGCACCGTCTTTCGTCTCGACCAGGACGGTCAGTTCGCCATCGGTCAGGTGCGCTGCGACAGTGACCGGGAAGTGCGCCAGGCTCTGCAGTGCCCGGGGCCGGAATGTGGCTCCGCGGACGTCGAATTCGCCACTGCCGACGAGGCCGCCCGGCGGGAAGTTCTCATAGACCAGGAGGCTGTCGAACAGTTCGCCGACACCGCCGAGCGAGCGCAGTTCGGTGTGCGACAGGTAGCTGTGCTCGCGCAGCTCGGCGGCGTCCCGCTGCAGGGCCAGGCACTGCTCGCCGACGCGGCGCTGCGGGTCCAGGCGAACTCGCAGCGGCACGGTGTTGATGAAGAGACCGACCATGGTCTCGACGCCGGCGAGCTCGCCCGGCCGGCCCGAGACCGTGACGCCGAAGACGACGTCGCGGCGGTCAGTGAGCACCGACAGGATTGCCGCCCAGGCCATCTGGGTGAGGGTGTTGAGCGTGACACCGCGGGCCCGCGCGGCCTCGACCAGACGGTGCGTCTCGTCTCGGGGTGCCTTGATCTCGGTGGTGTGCGGCAGGTCGTCGCCGAGTTCACCGGAGCCGAGGGCCGGAGCCAGCATCGTGGGGCCGTCGAGCCCGGCCAGGTGTTGCCGCCACAGCCCGCGGCTGGCCTCGGGGTCACGGGCCGCGAGCCAGCCGATGTAGTCGCGGTACGGGCGTGGCGCGGCAGGCAGCACGGAGATGTCGCCGCCGGCGGCATACAGCGCGAGCAGTTCACCGACGAACAACGGCAGCGACCACCCGTCGATGACGATGTGGTGCGCGACGACCGCGAAACGCCAACGCTGCTGCGGCATTTCGATGAGCAGGAACCGGATCGCCGGGCCGCGCTCCAGGCTGAAGGGCCGGCGCCGTTCCTGCGCTTCGAGGTCATCGGCGGCATCGGGCGACGCGGCGGTCAGCTGCCGCCACGGCAGGTCGACCGCACTCGGGATCACCTGCACCGTGCGGGCTCCGGCCTGCACGAAGCTGGCCCGCAGGTTGGGGTGACGCACCAGCAATGCGGCCGCGCAGTCCCGCAGCAGCGCCGCATCCACGTCGCCGTCGATGTCGGCGGACATCGCGATCAGATACGGGTCGTCCGCCTGATCGAGTTGCGCCATCGAGTACAGCCCCTGCTGCAGCGGGCTGAGCGCCAGGACGTCCTCGATGACCGGCGCCGGCTGCACCGTTGTCACTGCGGCTCCTGCGGTGCGTTCCACGATGACGCGAACGATGCGGTCAGCTCGGCGAGTTCGTCGGCCGACAGGCCCGAGACCGTCATCGGCGCGTGTTCGCGGTCCTCACCTGGTGCCCCTTGGGTTTCCGCCGACGACCGGGCGTCGATCGCCGCGGCCAGCTCGTGCACCGTCGGGTACTCGAAGACCATGCGGGCCGTCAGCTTCATGCCCGCGTCGCGGCCCCGCGCCGCCAGCTGGACCGCCTTGATGCTGTCGCCGCCCAGGCTGAAATAGTCGTCGCCCCGGCCGATCTCGCCTTCGGCGTCGAGCACCTCGGTCAGCAGGGTGATGAGGGCGCGTTCGGTGTCGGTACGCGCGGGCTCTGCCACCGCCGACCCGGTGCGCACGGCGCGCAACTGGACGGCCTCGATGCGCTCGAGCTGTCCGTCGGCCAGCCACCTGCCGCGTTCGCCGGTGGGTGCCGACTCCTGGTAGATGTCGCCCACCACGCCGACGCCCACGGGCTGCTGCCACTCATCGAGCACCTGCACCCCGTCGTTGCCTCGGACGGCTTCGTCGACCCGCAGGTCCCGCAGCCGCTGATCGGCGTCCTCGGCGATGCCCGTGATCACCCGGACCAACCGGTCGGCGAGCCGCTGCGCGGTCTCCGCCGTGTACAGATCGGTGCGGTAGATCAGGTGGCCACGGTAACTGTCCTGGGTGGCAAAGAAATTCACCGACAGGTCCGCGTGCGCCACGTCGAACGTCGGCTCGAGCGCGGTGAACGTGGTGTCGCCGTCGGCCCGGGAATCGATGACGTGGTCGGTGGGCAGGTCCTCGCGCACGTGCACGACGACACCGAACAGCGGGTTGCGTGACAGCGACCGGGCCGGGCTCACCGCGTCGACGACGTGATCGAACGGCAGGTCCTGGTGCGCGTAGGCGGCCAGTGCGGTGTCTCGGGACCGGACCAGAATCTCGCGCAGTGTCGGATCCCCGCTCAGGTCGTTGCGCAGGACCAGGATGTTGATGAAGAAGCCGACCAGTGCGTCGAGTTCGGCCTCGGTACGCCCGGCCACCGGGGTGCCGAGCGGAATATCCAGCCCCTCACCCGATTTCGCGAGCGCCACCGCCACCGCGGACTGCAGCAGCATGAAGTCGGTGATACCGAGTTCTCGGGTCAGCGCGGTCAGCTTGGTCCGCACCTCTGGGTCGACGACGAACGGCACCGACGCGCCCTCACCCGAGAGCACCGGTGGCCGCGTGAAATCGGGACGCAGACCCGGGTCGGCGGGCGGTTCGGCCAGCTGGCTGCGCCAGTAGTCCCGTTGCGCGGCGAGCGTTCCCGACTCGTCGGCCAGCAGGGTGGCCTGCCAGGCCGCGTAATCCGAGTACTGCACCGGCAGCGGCGCGAACTCGGGCGCCCGCTGCTCGAGGCGCGTCCGGTAGGCGGTGACCAGGTCGGTGAACAGCACGCCGGCCGACCAGTGGTCGGCGGCGATGTGGTGCACCATGATCGACAACACGTGCTGCCCGGGGATGGACAGCACCGCAGCCCGGATCGGCCACTGAGCTTCCAGGTCGAACACGTAGCGACGTTCCGCGTCGAGTTCGGCCTGCAGCCACTCCTCGTCGGCGCCGCGCGCGCGGCGCACCGGCAGCGGCGCCGGGTCGTTCACGACCTGGTATGGCACGCCGTCGATTTCGGTGTACGTGGTGCGCAGCACCTCGTGCCGCTCGACCAGGTCACCGAGCGCCGCGACGAAGGCGTCGACGTCACATGGTCCGGTGATCCGGGCCGCGAACGGGATGTTGTTGACCGGTCCGGGACCGTCGATGCGGTACTGGAACCATTGGCGCAGCTGCGATGCCGACATCTGGCGCGGGCCGGTGTGCTCGATGGCGAGCAGCGGCGGCCGGTTGCGCGGCGCGCCGGTGTCGACCCGCGCGGCGATCTCGGCCACGGTGCCCAACTCGAACACCTCACGCACCCCGATGTCGGCGTTGCACCGCGCCCGGATCGCCGCGACCAGCTTGGTGGCCAGCAGCGAGTGTCCGCCGAGTTCGAAGAAGGAGTCGTCGGCACCGACCTGCTCGACGCCGAGCAGGTCGGCGAACAGCTCGGCAACCTTCCGCTCGGTGTCGGTCGTCAGTTCCCGGAATGCGGTGCGGGACTGGATGTCCGGATCAGGCAGCGCGCGGCGGTCGATCTTGCCGTGCGCGGTGATCGGGATTTCGTCGAGCACGACGTACCCGGCCGGCACCATGTATTCGGGCAGCGCTGCCGCCACCCGCGCCTTGATCCGTGGCACGTCGACCGATTCCAGGTCGCCGCGCTCGGCCGGGGTGAGATAGCCGACGAGGCTCTTGCCCAGCCCGGGGAGATCGCTCGCCACGACGACCGCCTGGCCGACGCTGGGATCCACCGCGATGGCGGCGGCGATCTCACCGAGTTCGATGCGGAAGCCGCGGATCTTGACCTGCTCGTCGGCGCGGCCGACGAACTCGATGTCACCGTCGGCATTGAGCCGGGCCAGGTCGCCGGAGCGGTACAGCCGACCGCCCGGGGTGAACGGGTCGGCGACGAAACGCTCGGCGGTCAGGCCGGGGCGCTGGTGGTAACCGTGCGCGACATGGGTTCCGCCGATGTAGATCTCACCGATGACGCCGACCGGGACGGGGCGCAACGCGTCGTCCAGCAGGTGCATCTGCGTGTTGATCTTCGGCTTGCCGATCGGCACGATGCGCGTGCCCTGCGTGCCCTCGACGCGGTACCGGCTGGCGTTGATGACGGTCTCGGTCGGCCCGTAGAAGTTGTGCAGCAGCGCGTCGAACGTGGCGTGGAATTTGTCGGCGACCTCGCCCGGCAGCGCTTCGCCGCCGATCGGCACCCGCTTGAGGCTGCGCCATTCGTTGACGCCGGGCAGGGACAGGAACAGCCCCAGCAGCGACGGCACGAAGTGCATCGAGGTGATGCCTTCGGTGCGCAGCAGTTCGGTCAGGTACCCGATGTCGTTGAGCCCGCCCGGGCGCGGAATGACCAGGCGCGCACCGCAGGCCAGCATGCCGAACACCTCGGCGATGGACACGTCGAAGCTCGGCGAGGCCACCTGCAGCAGGCGTTCGTCGGCGTCGATCTGGTACTCGTCGACGAACCACACGAAGTACTCGGCGACCGGACGGTGCGGCACCGGCACGCCCTTGGGCAGCCCCGTCGAACCTGACGTGTAGATCAGGTAGGCGGTGTTGGCCGCCGTGAGCGGCCGAATCCGATCGGCATCGGTCGGGTTGTCGTCCCGCAGGCCGTCGAGGTCGGTGATCGGCTCGCGGATGACCAGTTTCGGGTCACCGTCGCTCAGGATGAACGACAGCCGGTCCTCGGGATAGGTCGGGTCGACCGGCAGGTACACACCGCCGGCCTTGACGATGGCCAGCGCCGTGATCACCAGCTCGGGCGACTTCTCCAGCAGCACCGCGACGCGGTCCTCGGTACCGATGCCCTGCCCGATCAGCCAGTGTGCCAACCGGTTCGCCTCGGCGTTGAGCTCGCGGTAGGTGTAGTACCGGCCCTCGTACGCGACGGCGACCGAGTCCGGGGTGCGTTCGGCCTGGGCTTCGATCAGCGCGGCCAGCGTCGTGTCCGGGGTGCTGAACTGCTCGCCGGTGGCCATCCGGCGCAGCCAGTCGGCGTCGTGCTCGTCCATCAGGTCCAGCTCGGCGAGGGCCCGGCCCGGGTCGGTCAGCGCGGATTCCAGCAGCACCGCGTAGTGCCGCAGCATCTGGTCGGCCAGTGTGGCGTCGAGGATCTCGGTCAGGTACTCCGCCTCGACGATTGCCCCGGCGTCGTCGAATTCCACCATGAAGCCCAGCGGCAACTGGGTCTGGTGACCCCGGTACTCGGCCCGGCGGCAGGTGATCCCGGACGGGCAGAAGCCCCGGCCGTCGGCCTCGCGGGCGCCGAAGGAGACCCGGGCCAACCGCTCCACACCGTGCCGGCGGTCCGGGTTCAGCTCGCGTACCACGCGATCCAGGTTGATCTGCTGATGGGCGAAGGCCCCCTGGGTGGTGTCCTTGGCATGGCTGACGAACTCCCCGAAGCTCTGCCGGGCGTCGGGGCGCAGCCGCAGCGCCACGGTGTTGCCGTAGTACCCCAGCGCCTCCTCGGTGCCACCGCTGCGGTTGAGGACCGGCGTGGCGACCAGGACGTCGTCGGCGTGGGTGTAGCGGTGCAGCAAGGTCCCGAACGCCGCCAGCAGCACGGTGTAGGGGGTGGAGCCCGTCTGGCGCGCCAGCTCGGAAATCCGGGCCACGGTGTCGGCGTCGATGCGCCGGGTGACCCGCTGCGAGCGGTGACCGGTCGGCACGAGGGAGCCGTGCGCACCCGGGAGCTCCAGGGGCTCAGGCGGATCGGCGAGCACCGAGCGCCAGTACTCGAGTTCCTCGGTGTGGTCGTCGGCGGGCACCGCGGCCGGAATCACCTCGGCCAGCTGCTCGCCCTCGTAGGCCCGCGTGAGATCGCTGAAGAACACCTGCCACGAGGCGTCGTCCCAGGCGATGTGGTGTGCGGTGAGCAGCATGATGTGCTCGTCGGCCCCGGTGCGGATCAGGCTGATCCGCAAGGGTGATTCGGTGTCGAGCTGGAACGGCGTGCCGAACTCCCGCTGTGCCAGCACTTCGAGCCGCAGGGCGCGCGACGCTTCGGAGAGGTCGCTGAGGTCGTGCGTGCTCCAGCCGGGCGCCAGTTCGTCGTGGACCGTCAGCCCGGGTTCGCCCGTCGCATCGGCCCGGTACGTGGTGCGCAGGACCGGGTGGCGGCGGGCCACCGCGTTCACCGCGTCCCGCAGGCGCTCGTGGTCCAGCGCACCGGTGATCGCAAAGGACACACAGACATTGAGCAGTGCGCCGGCAGGGTCGGCGGTCTGCACGAACCACATCCGGCGCTGGCCGTCGGACAGCACCGGCACGACGGGGCCGCCATCGCTCGACTGCGTGCCGTTCTGGGACTGCAGGCCGCGCTCGGCCAGCTTGCGCCGCAACAGCTCCAGGCGCGCGTCGTCTGCCCCGTTTGCTCCTCGCGTGCGCAGTGCCCCGATGTCGGTCTCGGTCACGCTAGCTCTCCACCTTTTCTGTTCTGTCGGTTAGCAAATCCACCAGTTCGATACCGGTGATGCCGCTGAGCAGCCCGGCCAGCGGCACGGATCGGCCGGTGCCCCGGCGCAGTCGCTTGCGCAGGTCCAGTGCCAGCAGCGAATCCAGGCCCAGGTCGAACAGGGCCGCGGTCAGGTCGATGGCAGCGGGGTCGCCCAGTTTGAGCACTGCCGAAAGTTCGTGCCGGACGACGTCCGCGGCGTCGGCACCGGCTCCGAGGGTCGCCGGAACATGCTGCAGTGCAGCGGGTTCCGCGGCCAGTGGCGCAGCGCCGAGCAGCGTCGCCAGCCGCTCGGCGTCCGCGCTGAAGATCAGCGGTGCGGGCGCCTGGGTTCCGAGAGCCGCCTCGATCGCGATGTCGGGATCCATCTCCCGCAGTCCGGCGCGCTCGATGCGCGCCACTTCGTCGGCCCCGACGATACCGGCACCCGGCCACAGTCCCCACCGCACGGCGACACAGTCGAGACCCTTGGCGCGGAACTGCCCGGCCAGCACGTCCTGCATGCGGTTGACGGCCGCGTACGCGACATGACCGAGCCCGCCCCACAGTCCGGACACGGACGAGCACACCAGGATTCGGGCGTCCGGACGCAGCGGCCAGTACTCGGCCAGCCGGGCCAGACCGCCGACCTTCGCGGCCGCGGTGGTGATGAATTCGTCCGCACCGACCTCGGTGCCGAACACCGCCGCACCGGCTGCATGGACCACGAGCGTCGCACCGTCACCGCCGTGGGCGGCCGCGGCGGCCGAAAGCTGTTCGGGCGACGTGATGTCGCACTGCACCGACACCACGTCGGTGCCGTCGAGGCCGGCCAGTTGCTGCGCGCCGGTGCCGCTGCGGCTCACCAGCACGATGCGGCGGGCGCCCGCGGCGGCGAGGGTCCGCGCGAAATGCAGCCCGACGGCGCCGTTGCCGCCGGTGATCACCACGTTGTCGAGGAGCCCGGGCGGCGGTGCGTCGGCGTCCGGCAGGGCTTGCAGACCGCGGCGGTACTGCTGCGAATCACGCAGCGCCACTTCGGTTCCGGTGCCCAGCATGGTCTCGATGACGGCGGTGGCCGCCGGTGCGTCGAGTTCCCAGGATGCCAGGTCGAGGTGCCGGAAGGACTGGTCCGGATGGTCGAAGCCGATGCTGCGGTGCATGGCGGCGAGGGCCGCCTGGGCCGGCAGCGCCACCGGCTCGTCGTCGCGCACGTGCTGGCCGCCGACGGTGACCAGCCACACGTCGGCGCATTGCGGCCCAATGGCATTCGGGTAGTCACACAGCCCGCCGCCGATCAGCTCGGCGAGGTCGGTGGCCGCCGCTTCGGCGTCGGGGTGGTCGAGCATCGGTGCGACGACGATGAGCAGATCGGCGTCGACGGGCTCGACCAGCACCGTGCCGAGGTTGGCCCGCACGCCGTCGCGCAGCTGGTCGGCGAGCTCGCCGCGCGGTCCCGCCAGTTCGACCACGGCAGCGCGCCGGATGATCAGCGGCACGGTCTCGTCCGGCTGGGGCAGCCACTGCTCGGCACCGACCGTCAGGCCGGCCACCGGCGGCAGCGGTTCGGGAGTCGCCCAGAGGTGCATCGCCGCCATGGGGGCATGCGGAAATCCGCGCAGCAGGGGTTGATACGGCTCGATGTGCCCGGCCCAGTCGTAATCGGGGTCGGACACGGCCACCGTGGCGATGTTGTCGGACAGCACGTCGGGCAGCGCCTCGTCGCGGCGTCCCGAGCCGACTGTCAGCGGCGCATCGGTATCGGCGAGCGCGTGCAGCAGCGCCGGGTGCGCCGACATCTCGACGAAGGCCTCGACGCCACTGTCCCGCGCTGCGGCGGCGGCCCGGTCGAACCGCACGGTGTTCCGCAGGTTCTGGTACCAGTACTCACCGAATTCGGTGCCCGCCTCGACTGCCGCGCCGGTCACCGATCCGATGAACGGCACCGCGCCGGCACCGAACTGTGTCTTCGGCACGCCGGAAAGCAGTTGTGCGCGCAGCGGATCCAGGGCACTGGTGTGCGCCGGGAAGCTCATGGCGATGACGCGCGCGAAGCGGCCGCGCGATTGCAGGTCGGACACCAGGTCGGCGACGGCGGTGCGCTCGCCGGACACCACGACCGATGCCGACGAGTTGACCACGGACAGTTCCATCCACCCGGCGGCGTCCGAAACCACCTGCTGCGCTTCGTCGACGCTCATCCCCAGGCTCGCGGCGCCGAATTCACCGGCCAGGCTGTCGAGTGCCCCGGCCCGGGCGATGACGACGGCGACGGCCTCGTCCAGTGTGATGGCCCCGGCGACATACGCCGCGGCGATCTCACCGAGGCTGTGCCCCAGCGTGACGTCGGGCTCGATGCCCAGTGCCCGCCACACCGCCGTGAGACCGACGGCGTGCGTGAACTGCGCGCTCTGACTGTGAATTTGCGTCCACTCGCGGTCGCCCGGGTCGACCAGGAAGGCCAGCGGCGAGTCGATGCCCGCGGCGACGAATGCGGCGGCGCAGCGGTCGGCCGCGGCGCGGTACACCGGCAGCTGCCGGTATGCATCGGTGCCCATCGACGGCCACTGGCCGCCGTTACCCGGGAACACGAAGGCCGTCCGGGGCGCTGTGGTCCGCGCGGAGACGGCCACCAGGGGATGCTCCTCCCCCGCCGCCAGTGCCCGCAGTGCGGCGGCCAACTCGGCGGCGTCATGGGCCCGGACCACGGCCCGGAACCGCCGGCGACGGCGCAGCCGCAGCAGCATCGCGGCCACCGCGCCCAGGCCCACGGCACCATGCCGGTCCAGGTAGTCGGCGACGCCGGTCGCCTCAGCGGCCAGCAGCTCCTCGGTGTGCGCGCTGAGCAGGACGGGGACGCGGCCGTCGGGAAAGTGCGAAAGGCTCATCACGCCACCAATCCCTCCGGCATCGCGACGACGACGTGCGCGTTGGTGCCGCTCATGCCGAACGCCGAGACCGCGGCAAGGCGCTCACCACCGACGGCGGGCCATGGGGTGTGGTCGGTCGCGAGCCGTAATCCCTGTGCGCTCCAGTCGATTTCGGCGCTGGCCTGCGCGGTGTGCAGGCTTGCCGGGATGGTGGCGTGCTCGGCCGACACGAGGACCTTGGCCAGTCCCAGCGCACCGGCGGCGGCCTGGCTGTGTCCGACGTTGGATTTCACCGAACCGAGGACCGCGCCCCGGCCGGGTGCGGTGGCACCGTAGGTCTGCGCCAGCGAGTTCAATTCGGTGCGGTCCCCGAGTTTGGTTCCGGTGCCGTGGCCTTCGATCATCCCGATCTGGTCGGGCCGGGCACCGGCTAGATCGAGCGCGCGGGCGAACAGCCGCGCCTGCGCCGGCCCGCTCGGCGCGGTCAGGCCGGTGCTGCGGCCGTCCTGGTTGAGGCAGCTGGCCCGGACCTCCGCGAGCACGCGGTGACCGCTCCGCTGCGCCACCGACTTTCGTGCCAGCACGAACATGCCGGCGCCTTCGGCCCAGACGGTGCCGCTGGCCTGCGCGCTGTACGGCCGGCAGTGCCCGTCGTCGGAGAGGGCGTGCTGTTTGGCGAATTCGACGAAGTATCCCGGCGACCCCATCACGCACACCCCGCCGGCGAGCGCCATGCTGCAGTCACCCGAGCGCAGTGCCTGCACCGCGGTGTGGAACGCGGTCAGCGCCGACGAGCACGACGTGTCGATCGTCAGCGCCGGGCCGTCGAGGCCCAGCAGGTAACCGATTCGTCCGGAGATCACGCCCAGCGACGTCCCGGTGATCAGATGCCCACTCAGGTCGGAGTATTCGGCGAGATCGGGGCCGTATCCGGTGCCCGAGGCGCCGATGTAGCAGCCGACGTCGTGCCCGGCCAGATCATCGGGGTTGATGCCGGCGTTCTCCAGCGCCCGCCATGTCACGCGCAGCGCGACGCGCTGCTGCGGGTCCATCGCCACCGCCTCGCGCGGCGAGATGCCGAAGAACGAGGGGTCGAAAAGCGCTGCGCCGGTCAGGAATCCGCCACGGTTGTGGATGCGCTTGAACCCGTCGCGGCGCGAGCCCGCGAGCAGGTCGCGCACGGCCCAGCCGCGGTCCTCGGGGAACGCGCCGAGCGCCTCTCGCCCGGCAGACAGCAGCTGCCAATAGCTGTCCGCGTCGTCCACATCGCCGGGGGCCTCGACCGCCATCCCGACGATGACCACCGGATCGTCCGTTGCCGAGTCGGCGCCCATCGATTCAGCGCGCACTGATCACTTCCGCGATCGCGTCCAGCTGGTCGTTGAGGTAGAAGTGGCCGCCGTCGAACTCGGCCAGGGTGAAGGCGCCCGACGTGTGGTTCTCCCAGCGGCGCAGCATGTCCCGGTCGATGCGATGGTCGTCGCGCCCGCCGAGAGCGTGGATGTCGGCAGCGATGCGGCCGCCGCCCACGTACCTGTTGAGGGCTTCGTAGTCGGCCCCCACCGCCATCAGCAGCATCTCGACGAAATCCACGTCGGCGAGCAGCCGGGGGTCGGTACCTCCGAGATCGACCATCTCGGCGAGCATTTCGCGCGGGCCGGTCGGCAGCGGCGGCGCGTCGACCACATCGCACGGCGCCTGGCCGGCCGACGCCCACAGGCTGTGCACGGTGGCGCCGCTCTGTTCCGCCACGCGTGCGAATTCGAAGGCCACCACCGCACCCATGCAGTGCCCGACGAGTCGCAGCGGGCCGAGGCCCGGCCAGTCGCCCGCGGCGTACAGGTCGGCGGCCAGCTGCTCGACGGTCGGGTGCGCCGGATGCGCCAGCCGGTCGGCGCGGCGCGGGTACTGGACGACATACGCGTCGATCCCCTTGCCCGACAAGGCGGTGGCCAGGTCCCGGTAGGCGACCGCGGCCCCGCCGGCATGCGGGAAGATCACGACCGCTCCGGCGTCGCCGGAGCCCGCGTAGTGCTTGATCCAGGGCGCGAAGGCGCTTTTCGGCTCGGTCGCGGAGCCGGTATGCACGTCGGTCATGAGACGGCCGCCGGGTCCAGCGCGGTGAGCACGTCGTCGTGGTTCATCTCGGAAATCTCCAGGTAGAGCTCGGCGACCATTTCCAGTCGGTCGCTGCCGTTCTCGCGGCCGGTCAGCCGCTGCGCCAGCGCCCGCACCGTCCGGGCGGCGAAGATGTCCGGCACGCCCACGGTCGGGGTATCCAGCCACTTCCGGATCCGCGCGACGGTGGCGGTCGCCAGAACCGAATCACCGCCGAGCTCGAAGAAGTCGTCCTCGACACCCGCATCGACTGCGACCAGCTCGGAGACGATCGCCACCAGGGCGCGCTCCAGCATCGTCTCCGGCTGCGCCCGTCCGGCGCCGTCGGCCGCCTGGACCAGTGCCGCGAGCTGACCGGCCGCGGCCCGGCGGTCGGTCTTGCCGCCGACGGTGAACGGAATCGCCGCAACCACCTGCAGCTGCCGCGGGATCATGTGCGGCGGTACGAGTTCGGCAACGGCCGCGGAGATGCGCTCGGCGGTCAGCTCCGCGTCGTCGACCGAGACGAGGGCCGCCAGCACGTCATGTCCACGCTCCCCGCCGGAGACCACTCCGGCCACCGCGGCACGCACGCCCGGAACCCGCTGCAGTGCGGCCTCGACGTCACCGAGCTCGATGCGGTAGCCGCTGATCTTCACGCGGTGGTCGGCACGCCCGACGAACTCCAGGATGCCGTCCGGCCGGTAGCGCGCCAGATCCCCTGAGCGGTACCAGGTTCGGCCCGCGTAGCGCACGAAGCGGTCGGCGGTCAGATCGGCCCGGCCGCGGTAGCCCGAGGCGATGCCGCGTCCGGCGAACCACAGTTCGCCGGCCACCCAGTCGGGGCAGTCCTGGCCCGACTCGTTGACCACGCGGCACGCGTTGTTGGTGAACGGCACGCCGTAGGGCACCGCCGACCAGGTGTCCGGCAACTTGCCGGCCTCGAAAATCGTTGCGTGAATGGCGGTTTCGGTGGCTCCGCCGAGGCCCGCGACGCGGACACCGGGCGCCTGCGCCTGCAGGTGCCGGACCATGGCGGTCCGGACCCAGTCGCCACCGGTGAGCACCACCCGGACGGTGTCCAGACGCCCCGCACCGACCTCCACGAGCATCTCCAGCCAGCCCGGCAGGAAGTTGAGCACCGTCACGCCGTGCTGGGCGATGAGGGCGGCCCAGCGGTCCGGGTCGCGCCGGTACGGCTCGTCGACGACGACGATGCTGCCGCCCGTCGCGAGCGTGGCGAACATGTCGAGCACCGACAGGTCACACTCGAGGGTGGCCAGCGCGAGGCAGCGGTCGGCCGGTCCGATGTCGAAGTGCCCGTACAGGAATTCCGCGGTGTTCATCGCCGCGTCGTGGGTGACCTCGACGCCCTTGGGCTCACCGGTGGAGCCGGAGGTGAACAGCACGTAGGCCAGTTCGTGCGGATCGGTGGCGGCCGGGACGAACGGTCCCTCGGCGCGACGGCCGATCCGCAATGCCTCCGTCACGGTGAGCGACGGTTTCCACGACGGTGCCAGGTCACCGCAGTAGAGCGCCATCCGGACGCCGCCGGTGGCCAGGATCTTCTCGGTGCGGTCGGCGGGCTGGTCCACGCCGATCGGCAGGTAGACCGCGCCGGCGGCGAGGATGGCCAGCAGCGCGATGATCTGTTCGGCGCCCTTGGGTCCGAGGACGGCCACGGTGTCCCCCGGCACGATACCGGCGATCTGCAGCGCGGACGCGACGGCCGAAACCTCCTCGGCCAGTTCGGCATACGTCCACTGCCGGGACTCGCCGATCATGGCGGTGGCGTCGGGGCGGGCTGCTGCCGAGGCGAAGAAGCCGGTGTGCAGCGCCGCGCCGCTGGGCGCCGCGGTGCGGCTGTTGGCCGCGTCACGGACCGCGCGCTGCGCCGCCGACAAGGGCTCCGGGGTGGGTGCCTCCCATGCGGCGTCGTCGCCGGCCAGCCGTTCGAGCTCGGCGATGTGCCGGGCGAACATGGCGTCGATGACGCCGTCGGGGAACGCGTCCTCGCGCACATCCCAGTTGACCAGGACGCCGCCGTTGAACTCGGTGACCTGGGCGTCCAGCATCACCTGCGGCCCTTGCGAATTGATCCACCCGGGCGTACCGAACGTCTCGAGCACGGCCGAGCCGAACAGTTCGCCGAGGCCGAGGGCGCTGGTGAAGACCACGGGTGCCAGCACCTGGGTGCCGCGGTGCCGGCTCAGGTCGCGCAGCACCTCGAGCCCGGAGTACTCGGAGTGCGCTGCGGCGCTGCGGAATGCGTCCTGCAGGACGCCGCAGCGCGCCGTCGCGGTGGCCGCGTCGGTCAGGTCGACGTCCAGCAGCAGCGACGACGTGAAGTCACCCACCAGGCGGTCGACGTCGGCGTGCCGCTGATCGCGCCCGAACAGCGGCACGTTCAGCAGGAAGCGCTGTCCGGCCGACCAGCAGGCCAGGGCATCGGAGAAGGACGCGGCCAGGGCCATCGCGGGCGTGATGCCGCGCCGGCGGGCCGCGGCATACAGCGCGTCCCGCACGTCGGGGGCCAGCCAGTGCCAGCGCCGCGTGGTGTGCCGCGGGTCGTTCTGCTCGGCAACCGGAACCAGCGGCAGGCGTGGCGGGTCGGGCAGTTCCGGGAGCCGCTCGCCCCACCACTGCCGATCCGCGTCGGCGCGGGGATTGGGTTCTTGCGCCGATTGCGTTGTGGCCACGCGGTATTCGCGGTACGTGTAGGCCAGCGGAGCCAGCTCGACACCGCGGTACAGGGCCGCGAGATCGGTCATCAGGGTGCGGTAGCTCATGGCGTCGGCGGCCTGCATGTCCAGGTCGACGTGCAGGCGGGTCTTGCCGTCCGGGAGCAGGGTCAGGGTCAGTTCGAAGACCTGGTCGGTCAACTGCTGATGCGCCTTGCGGCGCTGGGTCGCGGCCAGCTGCTCGGCAATCTGGTCCGCCGGCAGGTCCCGCAGGTCGGTGACCGTCACCGGGAAGTCGCCGTCGAGCGCCTTGATGCGCTGCGTGCCGTCGGCGAGGAACTGCACGCGCAGCATGGGGTGCCGTGCCGCCAAAGCCGTTGCGGCGGCGGTCAGTCGCCCGGCATCGACGCCGTGGCCGTCGAATTCGACATAGAGGTGCCCGGCGACGCCACCCAATTGCTGGTCGTCTTCCCGGCCGATCCACATGGCGTGCTGCATCGGGGCCAGGCCGAACGGCTGGTCATGTTCCGAATCATCCTGCGGTGCCGAAGTTTCGGCGCGCTGCAGGCCGCCCGCCGCCGACAGCAGTTCGGACCAGGCCGCGATGGTCGGCTCGGCGGCCAGTGCGGCGAAGTCGATGTCGATGCCCTGCTTCCGCCAGCGTCCGGCGAGGGACATCATGCGGATGGAATCCAGGCCCTGGCTGATCAGGTCGGCGCCCGGGTCGAGGGTGTCGGCACGGGCACCCAGCAGTTCGGCAACCTCCTCGCGGATGGCCTGCGAATTCACTGCCACGACGCCCACAAAACCCTCCCGAACACGTTAAAGACAGGCTGTCCTAATTTTGATTAGGCTACCCTATATTGCCGCTACCTCCATGCCTACCCCGAGGGATCCGCCGTGACGCGCACCACTGTCTCCACCGAGGCCGACCAGCATTTGCTGAATGGATTCGTTCCGTTTCCGCACGATCGCGCAGAGCGTTACCGCGAGGCGGGCTATTGGGCAGGCAAACCGCTGGACAGCTTGTTGTCCGACGCCGCGCGACAGTGGCCGGACCGCGTCGCCGTCGTCGACTCATCCGCGTCACACACGTTTGCCGAACTCGATCGGCTGGCCGCCGAAGCCGCCGCCGGCTTCGCCGCTCTCGGCATCGAAACCGGCGACCGCGTACTGCTGCAAATGCCCAACACCACCGACTTCGCCATCGCCCTGTTCGGACTGCTGCGCGCGGGTGCGGTGCCCGTCATGTGCCTGCCCGCTCATCGGCGCGCCGAACTCGGTCATTTCGCCACGGTCAGCGGCGCCGTCGCGCTCGTCATCGCCGACCGGTTCGGCGGCTTCGACTATCGCGACATGGCGCGCGAGCTGGTTGCCGAGCACCCGCGCCTGCGGCACGTGGTCGTCAGCGGCGATGCCGGCGAATTCACCAGCTGGACTTCCCTTTTCGGCCACGCGGCGGCAGCCGCGCCGACGATCGACACCGCGGAACCCGCCCTGCTGCTGGTCTCCGGCGGCACCACCGGGGCGCCGAAGCTGATCCCCCGCACCCACGACGACTACTACTACAACGCCACCGCCAGCGCCGCGGTGTGCGAAATGACCGGTGACGACGTGTATCTGACGGTGCTGCCGGCTGCGCACAACTTCCCGCTGTCGTGCCCGGGGATGCTGGGCGCCATGTCCGTCGGCGCCACCACGGTCTTCACCACCGATCCCAGCCCGGAGTCCGCGTTCGCCACCATCGCCCGGCACCGCGTCACCGTCTGCGCTCTGGTGCCCGCCCTGGCCACCCTGTGGACGCAGGCCTGCGATTGGGAACCGCAGCGCCCCACCACCTTGCGACTGCTCCAGGTCGGCGGCGCCAAACTGTCCGCACCGGACGCGGCGGCCGCGCGCGCCGCGCTGACCCCCGGCCTGCAACAGGTTTTCGGCATGGCCGAGGGGCTGATCAACTACACCCGTCCCGGCGATGATCCCGAACTGCTGGACCACACCCAAGGGGCACCGCTGTGCCCGGACGACGAGTTGCGCATCGTCGACGACGAGGGCGCCGACGTGCCGGTCGGCGGCGAGGGTGAGCTGCTGGTGCGTGGGCCGTACACCCTGAACGGCTACTACCGGGCCCCGTCCGACAACGAGCGGTCATTCAGCCCGGATGGCTTCTACCGCAGCGGGGATCGGGTGCGCCGCCGGGCCGACGGCTACCTCGAGGTCACCGGACGCATCAAGGACGTCATCCACCGGGGCGGGGAGACGATCTCGGCGCTCGATCTCGAGGAACACCTGCTCACGCACCCGTCGATCCGGGCCGCGGCCGCGGTCCCGCTGCCGGACCCCTATCTGGGCGAAAAGATATGCGCGGTGGTCGTATTCAGCGGTCCTGCCGTCAGCCTCAGCAACCTCAACAGCTACCTCGACGACCGCGGCGTTGCGGTACACAGCCGGCCCGACACCCTGATCGCACAGCCATCGCTGCCGGTGACTGCTGTCGGCAAGGTCGACAAGAAGGCCATCAGCCGGGCCATCGCGGCCGCCACATCCGCCTGACCATGAAATCCCTCGCGAGCAGACTCAAAACTGTCGAATTTCGCCAGATATCGACAGTTTTACGTCTGCTCGCGGGATAAACCGACCCCCGCTAGGAGCCAGCTTCCATGTCCGATACCCCGAAGACCCTGCGCGAGTACATCGTCAACACGGCGATCAACACCATTCCACCGCTGATCGCGTACTACGTGCTGCGCGTGTTCGACTTCGAGCCGTACCTCGCGCTGGTCGGGGCCATCATCACCGCCGCCGCGCAGGGCGCGCTGACCATGGTGCGCAAGCGCAAGGTCGAGCCCGCGAACGTCGTGGTGATCGTCGGCGCCGCGTGCTCGCTGATCATCGCGCTCACCACCAGGAACCCGCGCATCGTGCAGGCCCTCGAACTCGTCCCCATGTCGCTGCTGGTGTGGTCCTTCGCCATCAGCGGGCTACTGCGCAAACCGAATTCGAAGAAGATGGCCGGCGTCATCTCCCCCGCGCTCGCCGAGCCGGCGCTGCCCGAACGCGGCTGGACCGAGCAGAGCATCCAGGACTGGCACCGGCTGCACACGCAGCTGTGCGTCGGGCTCGGGCTCCTGTGCGGTTTCTATCCCGTCTTCGCGCTGTACATGATCTTCAACTACCCGGTCGACATCTCGCAGTTCGTCATCGTCGCGACCGGCCCCACGCTCGTGGTGCTGTGCATCGTGTTCGCGGTGGCCCGCATTCGCCGGTTCGTCGGGCAGCACGACGGTGCCGCCGACGTCGCGGTGGTCGCCGGCGGGTCTGAGTAGTCACACTCATCCGCGCCGCCCGGCGCTCGGGCATCATCAGCTCATGCCGAGACTGTTGCCCGATTTCCACACCGTGATCGACGGCACCGCGCCCGACCGCGACCGCAGCATCGACGTGGCGCGCCTGGGTGCGCTGCTGGTGGTGATGTTCGGTCACTGCACGATGCTGCTCGCCACCATCAAGGCCGACGGCATCCACATCGGCAACACCCTGGGCGCCGTTCCCGGCCTGCAGCCGGCCACCTGGGTGTTGCAGGTCATGCCGTTGTTCTTCTTCGCCGGAGCCACGGCGGGCATTCACAGCTGGCGTGCCGGGACGCCCTGGGGCACCTGGCTTTTCACCCGCGCGCAACGCCTGTGCCGACCGGCGCTGTGGTACCTGGGCGCCTGGACCGTCGCCCTGATCGTGGTGCGGTTCACCATGGGTGCCGAGTCCGCGGCGGCCCTGGGCAACGAGGCCGTCGCACTGCTGTGGTTCCTCGGCACCTATCTGATCGTGCTGGCGTTCGTCCCCGCCTTGGCGCGCTTGCGCTCGGCGCGGTCGGCCGCACTGGTCGTCGCGGCCCTCATGGCGGCTGCGGCGCTCGGCGACTGGGCCCGGATCAGCACGCACATGCTGGAAGCCGGCGCGGCGAATCTGATTGTGGTCTGGCTGATTCCGATGGTCATCGGCGCGGCGTACGCGCACCGGCTCATCGCACCGAGGACGGCGCTGGCCGTCGCCGCCGGCACCCTGGCCGTCCAGGTGCTGGTTGCCAGGTACGGGCCCTACGACGTGTCACTGGTGGTCACCGGCACCGAACGGATGTCGAACGTCACCCCGCCGACGCTGCTGCTTGCCCTGCAATGCGTCTGGATGTCCAGTCTGTTCATCGCCTGCGCCGGTGCGGTCCGCCGGTGGGCCGGGCGTCCCCGCATCTGGTACCTGATCGTGGTGGGCAACAGCGGGGCGATGACGTTGTACCTGTGGCACATCGCGGCCATCGCCATCGCGACGTTCAGCCTGCATGCCGTGGGCCTGGACGCGTACGACCCGGCGGCCCCGTACTTCTGGCGCAACATCGCGATCCGCGCGCTGGTCTTCGCCGTGGTGATGACGGTCATGTTCCTGCTGCTGTCCCCGCTCGAGCACAACCCGCTGCGCTGTTGGGACGCGCGCGTGCGGGCGACGGGTCGCGCGTCGACCGCGGCCGGTGTGCTGGTCTGCGTGGCCGGGGTGGCGCTGCTGCTGATGGCCAAGAACGGGCTGGGCACGAGCGCGGGCTGGATGTTGTTGGCGCTCTTCATCGGTGCGCTCACCGGGGCCCGACTCAGTGCGGGTCGAACTCAGTGCGCGCTGACGAACGTCACGGTCGGCGTCGATGAACCCTTGACCAACGTCGGCCCGGAAGCGGACAAGACGTAGGACTCGTTGCCCGTGGGGTAGCCGCCGCCGTTGGTCGAGATGTGCACGTGTGTGTAGTGATTGGCGTCGGGCCCGCCGTAGTCCGGCATCCGGTGGGCGGTGCCGTCCGGGAAGTAGATGGCCTGCCGCCAGATCACATGGTTCAGATCGAACTTCTGCGCGTTGGCCAGCACGTACCGCAGGATGCGGTCCCCGAGCGCCTTGCCTGCCGACGACCCGTAGTCGGGCACCATCACGTCGAGCGCCAGGCCTTCGGGATGCCAGCGCAGCGCGTCCGGCCGGACCCCGGTCATGGTGTGAATCTCCGGGAACGTCGCGCTGACCGCGCGTTCGGCGAGGATGGTGTCGACCTGCAGGCCGCGTTCGGCGGCGACGCCCACCGGCAAAGCCATGGTGCGCACCATGGCGCGCGAACTCTCGGCGGCCTCGGCGACGATCAGCGAACCCGGATGGGAAGCGGCCCGCTCGGCCAGGACCACCTGCGCGCAGCAGACATCCACGTCAGCGGCGGTGGTGACGGCCTGGGTCGCGGTGCCGGCGGTGACGAACGCCGCAGCCGGCATGACGAGCGCCGCCAGAGCCACCGACCAGCGGCGCCTGGCGCGCGTCGCGGTAGCTAATCCGGCCTTGTCCACCGGTGCACCATACCCCGCAGGTCACCGTTTGATAACGGCTTCAAAATTAGCGAGCTGGTAAATTATCTCTACCCCACGAGGAGGAACCGCGGTGTCCGCCCAACCGAGAACCGCCGCCGAGCCGTCGGTCGACACCATCGCCGACGCTCTCGTGACCGCATCGCGCCTGCTCCTGGACATCACGGCCCGCTCCGTTGCGGTCGTCGACGACATGCTGACAATCCCCCAGCTGCGGGTCCTGGCGATCCTGGCGGCACACGGCACGAGCAACCTGACGACACTTGCCGGTCAGCTCGACGTACAGCCCTCGACGATCGGCCGGATGACCGAGCGCCTGGTCACGGCCGGTCTGATCGACCGGCACCCGAACCCCGGTTCCCGCCGCGAGATCGTCGTGGAGCTGACCCGCCGGGGACGCGCCGTCGTGGACACCGTGACCGCCCGCCGCCGTGCCGAGATCGCCCGGATCGTCGAGGTCATGCCGGCCCGTGAGCGCATGGGGTTGGTCCGCGCGCTCCACGCGTTCACCGACGCCGGCGGCGAACCGCCCGCCGACGCCCCGGCCGGCCTGGACTTCTAGCTCAGGCGCGGGGCACCAGATACGGGGCCAGCGTCGTCAGCTTCTCGCAGGTCTCCTCGAACTCGCGTTCCGGCGTCGACTCGGCGATGATCCCGGCGCCGGCGCGCAGCCAGGTCCGGCCGTCGGCCTCGTAGGCCGAGCGCAGCGTCAACGCGGCGTCCATACCGCCGTCGGCGCTGAACATCACGACCGCGCCGGAGTACAGACCACGCGGCGACTCGTCGAGCCGCATGATGGCGTCGACGCTCTCGGCCTTGGGAATGCCCGAGGCCGTCACCGCCGGGAACAGCGCCTCCAGCGCATGCATCCGGTTCATATGTTCCGACAGCTCGCCGGACACCGTCGAGCCCAGGTGCTGCACGCTGCCGCGCTCCCGCACCGTCATGAAGTCGCTGACGACCGTGGTGCCGGGCTTGGCCACCTCGGCGATCTCCTCCTGCGAGCTGCGGACCGAAATCGCATGCTCGACAATCTCTTTCGAGTTCGATTCCAGGTCGGCGCGGGCAGCGCGGTCGTGATCCACGCCGCGGCCGAAGGCGCGGGTGCCGGCCAGCGGCTCGGTGACCACGGTGCCGTCGGCCCGCACCGCGGCGACGAGCTCCGGACTGAAGCCCAGCGCGCGAATTCCGCCCAGCCGCAACAGGAATGACCGCACCGGGGTGTTGTTCGCCCGGCCCACCCGGTACGTCGCCGGGAAGTCGACCGCGAACGGCACCTCGAACCGGCGCGACAGGATGACCTTCTGGTAGTCGCCCGCCACAATCTCGGCGACGGCGGCGGCAACCCGCGACGGGTAGTCACTGCCGTCGACGCTCACGTCGACGGCGCGGGTGGCCCCGGCCGCCGGAATACCCGACTGCAGCAGCCGATTCAGCGTCTCGACCACCACGTCCCCGTCGCCCGACACGCACACCTCGCCGTCGGCGACGACCACCTGCGTCTGCGCGCTGAAGACCCGCGCCAGCGGGGTCCCCGCCGGCAGTCGCTGTGCCAGCCCGAAGCGGTAGGTGCCGAATTCGAAAGCGACCCAACCGAAAAGCCGGTCCGTCTCCAGGAGCAGCCGGTCGACGGCGTCGCCCAGCACCTCACCGGGCCGGCCGCTCCACGCCTGGCGGGCGACTGCGCCGCCGGCGTCGACGATCCGCAATTCGTCGCTGTCGAATTCGATGGCGGTGCGCACTCCGATGGCCAGCACCCACTCGCCCGAGTGCTCGTAGCCGACATAGTCGGCGCCGGAGCGCTCCGGAAGTTCGGCTGCCAGTTGCGCGATCAGATCGGCCGGGACGACGTCGGCGGGCAAAGCAATGCGCGTCACCGACGCCGCGTCTATAGCTTCAGCAGTCACGAAAGTTAATTTAGCCTAACCTCACCCAAAAAACACTGCCCGCCCCTGTGATTCAGGACCCAGCGCCGGCTTTCGCCTCCCGCGTCGCGACGGTCCACCCACTGGCCGACGTCCGCTGCGCCCAGAAGTCGGCGTAGCGGCCACCGCGCGCCATCAGCTGGTCATGCGTGCCAATGTCGTCCACCGTGCCGCGATCGGACAGCACGACGATGTTGTCGGCGGCCGTGACCGTCGACAGCTTGTGCGCGATCACGATGACGGTGCTGCGGTCCGCCAGTTCGCGGATGGACGCGGCGACGTGGCGTTCGTTCTCGGGGTCCAGCGCGCTGGTGGCCTCGTCGAACAGCACCACCGGCGCGTTTTTCAGCAATGCCCGCGCGATCGAGACGCGCTGGCGTTCACCGCCGGACAGCGCCGAACCTCCCTCGCCGACCCGCGTCTGCCAACCGGCCGGCAGCCGGTCCACGACGGACTGCAGGCCGGCGGTGCGGGCCGCTTCCCGGATGTCGTCGTCGGACGCGGCCGGGGCCCCGATCCGCACGTTCTCCCAGAGCGTGTCGTCGAACAGGTACACGTCCTGGAACACCAGGGACAGCTGGGCCATCAGCTCCGCGGTGGTCTGGTCCCGGACATCGACGCCACCGACGCGGACCACGCCGGCGTCGACGTCGTAGAAGCGCGCCAGCAGCCGCGTGATGGTGGTCTTGCCCGAGCCCGACGGGCCGACCAGCGCCGTCATGGTGCCCGGCGCCGCGACGAAGCTGACGTCCTCGAGCACGCGGCGCCCCGGATAACTGAAGGCGACGCCGTCCAGTTCGACCTGTCCGGGCATCGAGACCGATTGCGGTGCAGCCGGTTCCGGGAGCGCCGGGGTGTCGAGCACCGACGTGATCCGATCCAGTTCGGCACCGGCCATCCGCATCGCGGAGCCGTATTCGGCCAGTTCCGACAGCGGCGAGGTGAAGCGCGCCGCCAGCCCGAGGATGGCCACCAGCGTCACCGGGTTGATCGCACCGCCGACGGCCAGCCAGACGCCCACTGTGATGAGTCCGCCGAGCACCGCCTGCACGCCGACGCCGCTCAGCATCATGCCCGCCACCGAGGCCCACAGCGCCCGTTTGCCGACCCGCTCTTGCTCGGCCAGCGCCCCGGTCAGCGGATCGAATTCGGCCCCGGTCCGCCCGAACGCGCGCAGCACCGGCTGGCAGCGCGCGAATTCGATGACACGGGAGTTCACCTCGATCTCGGCGGCATGCGTGCGCGCCTCGGCCGACGCGATCAACGCCGCGGACGCCCGGGTGGCCAGGATCAGGACCACGCCACCCGCCAGGGCCGCGACGCCGATCCGCCAGTCGAAGACGAACAGCCCGACCACGACGGTCAGTGCGCTGGTGGTGTTGACCACCAGCGGCGTCACCAGGTGCGCGCTGCTCGTGCCGACGAAAGTCGTACCCTTGACCGCGATCTGGGATACCTGGCCGACCCGCTCGCGGGTGAACCAGCCCAGCGGCAGGGTCACCATGTGGTCGCCGAGCCGGTGGTGCAGCAGCCGCATCGTGGTCAGGGCCATCCGCATCGACTGCGCGGCCTGCACGTAGTGCGCGACGGCGCTGAGCAGCACCACCACCGCCAGGACGACGAGCCAGCGACCCGCCGCACCGAAGTCACCGTCGAACAACGCCAGCGAGATCGGCACCAGCAGCGTCATCGAAAGACCGTGCAGCAGGCCGTAACCGACGGCCCAGGCCAGGAAGCTGTACATCCGCCCGCGCTCGGGGCCGAGGATCCGCAGGAACCCGTTGATCATCGTCATCGCGCCGCCTCCAAGTCACCGGTGGCCGTGTAGGTCTGCCACATGCGCGCGAAAACCCCTTCCGCAGCGAGCAATTCGTCGTACCGCCCCTGTTCGGCGATGCGCCCCTCCCGCAGGACGACGATGTTGTCGGCGCCGACGATCGACCCCAGCCGGTGGGCGATCACCAGCACGGTGCGGCCCTCGATCAGGGTCGACAGCGCGGCCTGGATCTGCGCCTCGGAGTCGGGGTCGGCGAAGGCCGTGGCCTCGTCGAGCACGAGGATCGGGGTGTCGGCGAGCAGCGCGCGGGCGATGCTGATGCGCTGCGCCTCGCCACCGGAGAAGTGCGCGTCCTCGCCGACCACCGAGTCATACCCCTTGGGCAGTGCCAGGATCCGGTCGTGGATGTGCGCGGCGCGCGCCGCCTGCCGCACCTCCTCGTCGTCGGCACCGGCGCGGCCCAGCCGGATGTTGTCGGCCACGCTCATGCCCAGCAGCTGCACGTCCTGCAGGACGAAACCGACGTGCCGGTACAGCACCGCGGGGTCGATCTGACGGACGTCCACGCCGCCGATGCGCACCTCGCCACCGGTGACGTCGTGAAAGCGCGGGACGAGCGTCGCGAGCGTCGACTTGCCGCTGCCCGACGGGCCGACCAACGCGGTGATGCTGCCGGCGGGCAGATCGAGCGAGATGTCGTGCAGCACCGTGTTGGTGCCGTCGTACGAGAATTCGACGCCCGAGAAGCTGACCGAATTATCTTGCGGCACTTGCGGGTTCTGGTCGATCGGCAACTCGGGGGCGGTCAGCAGCGCCGTCAGCCGGCCGGCCGCGGCGACGGCCTGGCGGCTCGCGGCGGCGGAGTACCCGACGGCCAGCACGGCGGTGGGGATGGTGACGGCGACGAGCGTCGACCCCAGCACCTCGATGGGCGTCACCCAGCCGCTGCGGATGAACCACAGCCCGCCGGCGAGGTTCACCAGCAGCACCACCGGTGCCTCGACGAACACCGACGACACCGCGCGCAGCCGCACCATGGGCCCCACGAATCCGGCGAAGCCGTCGTTGAACTCGTCAGCAGCGTCGGCAAATCGCTTGTGCGCCTTGCCGGTTTCCCCGAAGGTCTTGACGACCGAGACCCCGGCGATGAACTCGACGATGGTCGCGCTGATCTGGGCGATGCCCTCGTTCATCTGGGCCATGCGGGCCATCGCGCCGCGCATCAGGACGCTGTAGACGACGAGGTAGATCGGAATGGTGCCGATGGCCAGCAGCCCCAGCCGCCAGTCCAGGTACCAGCAGTACGCCAGGCCGAATGCCGGTGTGGCGAGCGCGCCGGTCTTCTCGACCGCGGCGTGGGCCACCAGGTGGTGCAGCTCGCCGACGTCGTGCTGGACGGCCTTGCGCACCTCGCCGGAGGACGTCGCATCGAACCAGCCCAGCGGCAGCCGTCCCAGCGCGGTCACCAACCGGCGGCGCAGCTCGCCCTGCAACTGGACGTCGGCGTGGTGGGTGAGCGTCAGCGCCAGGCCGCCGGCCAGGGTGCGCAGGCCGAGGCCGCCGCCGATGAAGACCGCGACGATCGTCCACACCCGGGCCGCCTCGATCGGGCCACCCGCCAGCAGATACCGGCCCAGCTCGACGATGCCGATGAACGGCACCACCGTCGCGGCCGCCGCGATCAGCTGCAGCAACTGCGCGAGCGCGGTGCGCCCACGCACCGGGGCCAGCAGCTCCTTGAGCGCCGCGCGGTCCTGCGCGGCCGCGAGCTTCGCCTGTTTGAGCTGCGCACGCGGCGACGGTTCTGCGTCGGTCATCGGAATACCCACTCCACCCGTAGACTAAGGTTTGCCTAACCATAGCGACTGGCTGTGGGATGCGAGAACCCGCCCGCTGGGTTCAGTCCAGGACCGTGCGCACCACGGCGTCGGCCAGCAGCCGGCCGGACTCCGTCAGCACCAGACGGTCGTCGGTGACCGCCACGAGGCCGTCGGCCACCGCGCCCTCGGCCCGGTCCCGCTCGGCCGCGGTGAGCACGGCGACCGGCAGACCGCTGCGCAGCCGCAACCGCAACATGACGTCCTCGACGTGCCGGGTGGCGTCGTCCAGCTCCTCGAAGTCCGCGACCGGCAGTCTGCCCGCGGCGAGGGCCTCGGCATAAGCGTTGGGGTGCTTGACATTCCACCAGCGCCGGGCGCCGACGAAACCGTGCGCACCCGGCCCGGCGCCCCACCACTGGCCGCCGTCCCAGTAGCCGAGGTTGTGCCGGCACTCGCCGCCCGGACGGCTCCAGTTCGACACCTCGTACCAGTCCAGCCCGGCCTGGCTCAGGTGCGTATCCAGCAGCTCGTAGCGGGTCGCGAGCACGTCGTCGTCGGGTGCCGGGATCTCGCCGCGCCGCACCTTGCGGGCCAGCGCGGTGCCGTCCTCGACGATCAGCGCGTACGCCGAGACGTGGTCGACACCGGCCTCGATGGCCGCATCCGCGGACCGGCGCAGATCGTCGTCGGACTCCCCCGGCGTCCCGTAGATGAGGTCGAGGTTGACGTGCGCGAACCCGGCCGCCAGCGCCTCCCGCGCCGCCGCCGGGGCGCGGCCGGCCGAGTGGGTGCGGTCGAGTGCCGCCAGCACGTGCGGCGCCGTCGACTGCATGCCGAGGGAAACCCGCGTGTAGCCGGCGTCCAGCAACTCGGCGAAGAACTCGGGCGACGTCGACTCCGGGTTGGACTCGGTCGTCACCTCGGCGCCGGGGCCGAGGTGGAAATTGTCCCGCACCGCGTCGAGCACGGCCCGCAGGCCGGAGCCACCCAGCAGCGACGGGGTGCCGCCGCCGACGAACACCGTGTCGACCGGCAGGTCGACCTGGGCGGCGGCCATCGCCAGCTCGGTGCGCAGCGCCGTCAGCCAGCCCTCGGGGCTGGCTCCGCCCAGCTCACTGGCGGTGTAGGTGTTGAAGTCGCAGTAGCCGCAGCGGGTCGCGCAGAACGGGACGTGGATATAGATGCCGAACGGCCCGGTAGCGCTGGTATGGGCGTCGGTCATGGCAACCAGTGTCCCACCGCGGCGAGCAAGGTTTTGCTCGCGATGATTCCGAACCTGGCCCGGTTAGGCCGAATGTCCTGTTCGTGGCAGAATGGCCGGGTGTCCGCCAGCCTCAACCGCGCCCTCGGTTCCGCATTGGTAATGCGGCGGCATGTCGACTTCAAGCGTGTATGCAGCTGTTGCTGTCTGCCTTGATGCTGCCTTGATGCCCTAGTTCTGCCACCAGAATCTTTCAGCCGGCACAGGATCGGCAGTGCCGGACAGCCCCCGGCGTACGCGTGATCCAACGCCAGCTCTTGCGCGAAGGAAACCACCCAGTGACAACAGCAAAACCCGCCAAGACCCGCGACGAAGGCCAGTGGGCGCTGGGCAATCGTGAACCGCTGAACCCCAACGAGGTGTTCAAGCAGGAGGACGACGCGCTCAACGTGCGGCAGCGCATCATCGACGTCCACTCCAAGCAGGGCTTCGAGTCGATCAGCAAGGACGATCTGCGCGGACGCTACCGCTGGATGGGTCTGTACACGCAGCGCGAGCAGGGCTACGACGGCACCTACACCGGCGACGACAACGCCGACCTGCTCGAGGCGCCCTACTTCATGATGCGGGTGCGCTGCGACGGCGGGGCCCTGACCAGCGCCGCGCTGCGGACCATCGGCGAAATCTCGGTCGAGTTCGCCCGCGACAGCGCCGACATCACCGACCGCGAGAACATCCAGTACCACTGGATCCGCGTCGAGGACGTGCCGGAGATCTGGCGTCGCCTCGAATCGGTCGGCCTGCAGACGACCGAGGCGTGCGGCGACTGCCCGCGCGTCGTGCTCGGTGGCCCGCTGTCCGGTGAGTCCCTCACCGAGGTGCTCGACCCGAGCTGGGCCGTCGACGAGATCGTGCGCCGCTACGTCGGCAACCCGGAGTTCTCGAACCTGCCGCGCAAGTACAAGACCGCCATCTCGGGTCTGCAGGACGTCGCCCACGAGATCAACGACATCGCCTTCATCGGCGTCAACCACCCCGAGCACGGCCCCGGCTTGGACGTCTGGGTCGGCGGCGGCCTGTCCACCAACCCGATGCTTGCGCAGCGCCTCGGCGCGTGGGTGCCGCTGGCCGAGGTGCCCGAAGTCTGGGAGGGCATCACCAAGGTCTTCCGCGACTACGGCTACCGCCGGCTGCGCTCCAAGGCCCGCCTTAAGTTCCTGATCAAGGACTGGGGCGTGGAGAAGTTCCGGGAAGTTCTCGAGACCGAATACCTCGGCCGCAAGCTCATCGACGGCCCGGCGCCCGAGCAGGTGCCGCACACCATCGACCACGTCGGCGTGCAGAAGCTGAAGAACGGCCTGAACGCCGTCGGCGTCGCGGCCATCGCCGGCCGCTCGTCGGGCACCATCCTGACCAAGGTCGCCGACCTGGCCGAGGCCGCCGGCTCCGACCGGATCCGCCTCACCCCGTACCAGAAGCTGATCATCCTCGACGTGCCCGACGACAAGGTCGAGGAACTGATCGCCGGCCTGGACGCGCTGGGCCTGCAGACCCGGCCGTCGCACTGGCGCAAGAACCTGATGGCCTGCACCGGTATCGAGTACTGCAAGCTGTCGTTCGCCGAGACCCGGGTCCGGGCGCAGTCGCTGGTCCCCGAGCTCGAGCAGCGGCTCGCCGACCTGAACTCGCAGCTCGACGTGCCGGTCACCATCAACCTCAACGGCTGCCCGAACTCGTGCGCCCGTATCCAGATCGCCGACATCGGCTTCAAGGGCCAGATGATCGACGACGGCAACGGTCCCGAGGAGGGCTTCCAGGTGCACCTGGGCGGCAGCCTGGGCCTGGACAGCGGTTTCGGGCGCAAGCTGCGTCAGCACAAGGTGCTGGCCACCGAGCTCGGTGACTACATCGACCGTGTCGTGCGCAACTTCGTGAAACAACGCGAGGCCGGAGAGCGTTTTGCCCAGTGGGCCGTTCGGGCCGACGAAGCTGACTTGAGGTGACCTTGGTGAACACAGCCATGACTGAAACCGAGCTACGGGAACTTGCCGCGCGCGGCGCTGCCGAACTGGCCGACGCCACTGCTGAGGAACTGCTGCGCTGGGTCGACGAGAACTTCGCCGGCCGGTATGTCGTGGCGTCCAACATGCAGGACGCGGTGCTCGTCGAGATGGCCGCGAAGGTCCGTCCCGGCGTCGATGTCCTGTTCCTGGACACCGGCTACCACTTCGCCGAGACCATCGGCACCCGGGACGCCGTCGAGGCCGTCTACGGCGTGCACGTGGTGAACGTGACGCCCGAGCACACCGTCGCCGAGCAGGACCAGCTCCTCGGCAAGGACCTGTTCGCGCGTGATGCGGCGCAGTGCTGCAACCTGCGCAAGGTGCAGCCGCTGTCGAAGGCGCTCAAGGGCTACTCGGCGTGGGTGACGGGCATCCGCCGCGTCGAGGCGCCGACGCGCGCCAACGCTCCGCTGATCAGTTTCGACGAGGCGTTCGGTCTGGTGAAGATCAACCCGATCGCCGCGTGGAGCGATGACGACATGCAGGCGTACATCGAAGCCAACGGCATTCTGGTGAATCCGCTTGTGGACGAGGGCTATCCGTCCATCGGCTGCGCACCGTGCACCCAGAAGCCGGCCGAGGGCGCCGATCCCCGCAGTGGTCGCTGGGCCGGCCTGGCCAAGACCGAGTGCGGTCTGCACGCGTCCTGAGTTCGCCCTGGGCGAGCGCAGCGACGGGAAGGAACCCGTGCAACTGATCCTCACCGCGCACGGCAGTGCCGATCCGCGGTCTGCGGCGAACGCCCGTGAGGTGGCCCGCACCGTGGCCGCCCTACGGCGCGGCGTCGACGTCAAAGTGGCGTTCTGCGAACAGAATTCGCCGAATCTGCGGGACGTGCTGGCCGACTCGCCCACCGACGGCGTCGTGGTGCCACTGCTGCTGGCCGACGCCTATCACGCGCGCGTCGACATCCCCGCGATGATCGCCGACGCCGGTCCGGCGGTCCGGCAAGCGCCAGTGCTCGGCGAGGACGACCGGCTGATCCACGTGCTGAGCCAGCGGCTGACACACTGCGGGGTGTCCCGGCTGGACTCGAGCGTCGGCGTCCTGGTGACGGCTGTCGGGTCGTCGTCGGCGGCCGCCAACGCACGCACCGCCACCGTGGCCCCCGGGCTCGCCGCGGGCACCCACTGGCACGCCACGACGGCGTTCGCCACCGGCCCGCACGCCAACCTGGCCGAAGCCGCCGAGCTGTTGCGGGAGCAGGGTGCGACGCGTCTGGTCATCGCGCCTTGGTTCCTGGCGCACGGCACGATCACCGATCGCGTCGCCGAATTCGCTGCGGCACAACACATCGCCATGGCCCAGCCGCTGGGCGCACACCGGCTCGTCGCCGAGACCGTACTGGACCGCTTCGACGAGGTCGCCGCGATTCCACGCGCCGCGTAACTCGTCTGAATCCCGGCAAGACCGCGGCCGGCGCCGTATGGATTGCGTATAGATCGTGGCGCCGCGCCGACGGCGCCGGTTGACTCGGCCTCATGCGAATTTCCGGGACCACCGATGTCTGAGCTGCTGCAACTGCTGTCGATGATGGCGCTGCCGGCGACGGTGCTGCTGGTGTGCCGGCGCGTCAACCGGCGCAACCCGCCGTCGGGCGCAGTTCGAACCTGACAACACTGCACGGCTACGTCGCCTACGATCCGGACGGTTGGTCAACGATCCGGACGAAGGAGACGCCGCGCGTGGGCACACACCCCGACACCGGTCGCAAGGGGCTGGGAGCGGGCCTGGCCATCAGTGCACTGGGCGTCGTCTTCGGCGACATCGGCACCAGCCCGATCTACACGATGCAGACGCTGTTCAATCCCGATGACCCGCATCCGGTGCCGATCAGCCACGACAACATCTATGGCGTCGTCTCTCTGGTGTTCTGGTCGGTGATGCTGATCGTCACCATCACCTACGTCAGCTTGGTGATGCGCGCCGACAACGACGGCGAGGGTGGCGTCATGGCGCTGATCACCCTGGTGAAGCAGTCGTCGAACAAGCTCGGCAGGCGCACCGCGGCCTTCCTCGCCGCGCTCGGAATCCTCGGTGCCGCACTGTTTTTCGGCGACTCGATGATCACCCCGGCCATCTCGGTGCTGTCGGCCGTCGAAGGCTCGAAGACCATCGACCCGGGCCTTGCCGACTGGGTGGTGCCCATCACCGCGGTGATCATCATCGCGTTGTTCAGCGTGCAGCACCGGGGCACCGCGGTCGTCGGCAAGTTCTTCGGTCCGGTGATGATCGTGTGGTTCACGGTGATCGGCGCCTGCGGCGTCGGCGGCATCATCAGGGAGCCCGAGATCCTGCGCGCCCTGAATCCGCTGTACGCGCTGGGCTTCATGGCGGGGCATTTCCACATCGCGTTCTTCGCGCTGGCCGCCGTGGTGCTGTCGGTGACGGGCGCCGAGGCCCTGTACGCCGACATGGGGCATTTCGGCCGCAAACCGATCACCGTCGCCTGGCTGCTGCTGGTGTTCCCGGCCTGCATGTTGAGCTACTTCGGGCAGGGCGCGCTGCTGCTGCAGAACCCGAACGTCCACGACGCCCCGTTCTTCCTGCTGACGCCCGAATGGGGCCGGCTGCCGATGGTCCTGCTCGCCACCGCGGCAACCGTGATCGCGTCGCAAGCCGTCATCACCGGGGCGTTCTCCGTCGCGGCCCAGGCCGCACACCTCGGCTATCTGCCGCGGCTGCGGATCCTGCACACGTCGGCGTCCACGATGGGCCAGATCTACGTGCCGTGGATCAACAGCATGCTGCTGATCGCGGTGCTGACCCTGGTCTTCGCCTTCCGCAGCTCCGCGGCGCTGGGCTACGCGTACGGCATGGCGGTCACCGGGACCATGACCATCACCACGCTGCTGTTCCTCAACATCGCCCGCGCCAGGTGGAACTGGCCCCGGTGGTCCGTCATCGCAATCGGGGCCCCGCTGCTCACCGTGGACCTGCTGTTCCTCGCCGCCAACCTCACCAAGCTGGTCCATGGCGCCTGGCTGCCGTTGCTGATCGGGTTGATCGCGTTCACCGTGATGACGACGTGGCAGGACGGCCGCGCGGTGGTGACGCGGGCCCGTGACGCCGTCGAAGGCCCGCTGCGGCAGTTCGTGGAATCGATCGTCGCCAGCGATCCCCCGCTGACCCGGGTACCGGGCACCGCGGTGTTCCTCAACCGCGGCATCGAGACCGCGCCGCTCGCCATGCGCGCCAACGTGAAGTACAACCGGATGCTGCACGAGCACGTGGTGGTGTTGTCTCTCGAGACCGCGACGGTGCCGCGGGTCACCGACGGCGCCCGGCTGGCGGTCGACGACCTGGGCTACCGCGACGACGGCATCATCCACGTCACCGCCACCTACGGATACATGGACCGGCCCGACGTGCCCGCCGCGCTGGCGCTGCTCGACTCGACCCGTACCGAGGGGCCGCTGGATCTGGCGGGCGCGACCTATTTCCTGTCGAAGGTCGATCTGGTGATGGGCAAGAAGCCGTCGATGGCCCCGTGGCGCACAAGGCTTTTCATCGGTACGTCCTACATCACATCCGACGCCGCGGCCTACTTCCGGCTGCCTCTCGACCGCACGGTGATCCTGGGATCGCGCATCGAGGTGTGAAATACCCACCCCGGGCTGAAGCGTTGTCGCAAACAGATAGATTTTGTGATGAACGAAACCCTTGACGGGACACCCGCCATTCAGCAGATTCGGCAGGTGCCTGCGCGGGCATCACAATTTCACCAAGCTAGCGCCGACGAGAGGTCACCGATGGGCAAGATCTACGCCAATGTCACCGAACTGGTCGGACGCACGCCGTTGGTCCGGCTCAACCGGTTGACCGAGGGCGCTGGTGCACAGGTTGTGGCAAAGCTGGAGTTCTACAACCCGGCGAACAGCGTGAAGGACCGCATCGGTGTGGCGATCGTCGACGCCGCGGAGCAGTCCGGTGAACTCAAGCCCGGTGGCACCATCGTGGAGGCCACGAGCGGCAACACGGGCATCGCGCTGGCACTGGTGGGCGCGGCCCGTGGCTACAAGGTCATCCTGACGATGCCGGAGACCATGTCCCTGGAGCGGCGCGTCATGCTGCGTGCCTACGGCGCCGAGATCGTGCTGACGCCGGGCTCCGAAGGCATGGCCGGCGCGGTCGCCAAGGCCAAGCAGATCCTTGCCGAGACCCCGAACTCCGTCGCCGCCGATCAGTTCGCCAATCCGGCCAACCCGGCGATCCACGAGAAGACCACGGCCGAGGAGGTCTGGGCCGACACCGATGGTGAGGTCGACATCTTCGTCGCAGGCATTGGCACCGGCGGCACGCTCACCGGTGTCGGGCATGTCCTCAAGTCCCGCAAGCCCGACGTCAAGATCGTCGGTGTCGAACCCGTCGACTCCCCCATCCTCACCGGCGGCCAGGCCGGCCCGCACAAGATTCAGGGCCTCGGCGCGAACTTCGTCCCCGAGGTGCTGGACCGCGCCGTGTACGACGAGATCATCGACGTGGCCTTCCCGGACGCCATCGAGGTCGCGCGGGCGCTGGGCACCGACGAGGGCATCCTCGGCGGCATCTCTGCGGGTGCCAACGTCTGGGCAGCGCTGCAGCTGGCCAAGCGCCCCGAGAACGCCGGCAAGCTCATCGTCGTCATCGTCCCCGACTTCGGCGAGCGGTACGTCTCCACGGCGCTGTACGAGCACATCCGGGACTGACCGGGCGAGCGAAGCGACGGGAAAAGAAACAAAAATGACGCTGTTCGCCGGGGCTCTTTCGACCCTCCGCGAGGACCTGGACAACGCTCGCAGCCACGACCCGGCAGGACGCGGGGACGTCGAGAACGCCCTGGTGTACTCGGGCCTGCATGCCATCTGGTCGCACCGCCTGGCCCACCGGCTGTGGGCGCGGCCGGCCTGGCGCGGGCCGGCGCGGGTATTGGCACAGGTGACCCGATTCCTCACCGGCATCGAGATTCACCCGGGGGCCACCATCGGCCGGCGGTTCTTCATCGACCACGGCATGGGCGTGGTGATCGGCGAGACCACCGAGATCGGCGACGACGTCATGCTCTACCACGGCGTGACACTGGGCGGTCGCAGCCTCAACAAGGGCAAGCGCCACCCCACCATCGGCAACCGGGTGACCGTCGGCGCCGGCGCCAAGGTACTCGGCCCCATCCTCATCGGCGACGACTCTGCCGTAGGCGCGAACGCCGTTGTGACACACGATGTTCCGGCGGACTCCATTGCCACCGGCATTCCGGCGATCGTGCGCCCGCGCACCGAGAAGCAGCGCGAGCCCGCCGTCGACCCGACGACCTACATCGACCCCGCGATGTACATCTGAGCTTCGGCTGGTATTCGGCCCAGTGGCGTTGACCCGGTAACCAGGGTCAACGCCACTCGCGCTTCTACGCCCTGGTTACAGGCTCAACGCAAAACACCGCGGCCGCGCAACCAGTCCGGTTGCGCGGCCGCGGTGCGTGATCCCTTGTGGCTCAGGCCCCGGCGAGGACCGCCTCAACCTCTTGCGTCTGTCCCGCGATCGGCGGGATGCGCGTGGCCCGGACGTACACGGTGTCGCCCTCGAGGAGCTGCAGCGCTTCGGCGTCGCCGCGGGTGATCTGTGCGGTGAACGGCGTGTGGTCCGCCGCGGTCGTCAGCTCGACGCGAACCTCGAAGCCAAGGACGACCACGCGGTCGACCTTGGCCCGCAGCACTCCGGTGGCCGCGACGTCGCCGTCGGCCTGGGAGATGGCCATGTCGGGGTTGCGGCCCACGCGGATGTCGTGGGGCCGCACCAGCGTCCCGTTCAGCGTCGACACCGCACCCAGGAACGACATCACGAACGGGTTGAACGGGCTGTCGTAGACCTCGGTCGGCGACCCGACCTGCTCGATGCGCCCCTTGTTGAGCACCGCGATCCGGTCGGCGACGTCGAGCGCCTCGGCCTGGTCGTGCGTGACGAGCACGGTGGTCACGTGCACCTCGTCGTGCAGGCGGCGCAGCCAGCTGCGCAGGTCGTCGCGGACCTTGGCGTCGAGGGCGCCGAACGGCTCATCGAGCAGCAGCACCTGCGGGTCGACCGCGAGGGCCCGGGCCAGCGCCATGCGCTGACGCTGACCGCCGGAGAGCTGGCTGGGGTAGCGCGTCTGGAAACCGCTGAGCCCCACCACTTCCAGCAGATCATCGACCTTGGCCTTGACCTCGGCTTTGGGCTTCTTGCGGATCTTCAGGCCGAACGCGACGTTCTCGCGGACGGTGAGGTGTTTGAACGCCGCATAGTGCTGGAAGACGAAACCGATGCCGCGCCGCTGCGGCGGCACCCCGGTGACGTCGTTGCCCTTGATGGTGATCGTGCCGGTGTCCGGGGTGTCGAGTCCGGCGATGGCCCGCAACAGCGTGGACTTACCCGACCCACTGGGGCCCAGCAGCGCGGTCAGCGAGCCCTCGGGCACGTCGAAGTCGACGTTGTCGAGGGCCGCGAAGTCGCCGTAGTGCTTGTTGGCACCGCGCACCGTGATGGCGGGCGGGCTGCCCTGCTTCTGCTCGTCACTCATGATCGGTTCTTCCTATCGAAAAGCTATTGTGCCGCCCGGGCACGCCGGGCGTCGAGGATTACCTGCACGATCAGCACGATCACCGCGACGGCCATCAGCACTGTGGACATGGCGTAGGCGCCGTATTCGGCGCCGCGGCTGTACCGGTCGGACACCAGCAGGGTCAGGGTCTGGGATTGGCCGGGCAGGTTGGAGGACACCATGATGACGGCGCCGTACTCTCCCAGCGTGCGCGCGACGGTCAGCACGACGCCGTAGGTCAGGCCCCAGCGGATGGACGGCAGCGTGATCCGCCAGAACGTCTGCCACCACTGCGCACCCAGGGTGGAGGCCGCTTCTTCCTGGTCGGTGCCGAGCTCGTGCAGCACCGGTTCGACTTCGCGGATCACGAAGGGAACCGTGACGAAGATGCTCGCCAGCACGATGCCGGGGAAGCCGAAGATGATCTTGAATCCCCAACTGTGCTCGACGAAGCCGAGCAGTCCGGCCGAGCCCCACAGCAGGATCAGGGCCACACCGACCACGACGGGCGACACCGCGAACGGCAGGTCGATCACAGCCTGCAGGACGCTCTTGCCGCGGAACCGGTTGCGGGCCAACACCAGTGCGGTCGGCACCCCGAACAGCACGTTGAGCGGCACCACGATGGCGACGACGAGCAGCGAGAGCTGCAGCGCGGAAATGGCTGCCGGCGTAGTGATCTGGGTGAAGAACTCGCCGAGGCCGGGTTGGAACGTCCGCCACAGGATCAGGCCGACGGGCACGATGACGAGCACCGTGATGTAGGCCAGCGCCACGTACCGGGCCAGGTAGCGAACCACCGGTGACAATGTCATGCGCGATCCGCCTTCGGCTTCTCGTCTGCCGTCATGCGGCCAGTTCCTGACGCTTGGCCGCCCGCGACCCGATGACCCGCAGCACGAACAGCACGACGAACGAAATCACCAGCAGCACAATCGAGATCGCGGCCGCACCGGTACGGTCGTCGTTCTCGATCAGGGTGCGGATCCACTGCGACGACACCTCGGTCTCGCCGGGCACCGCGCCGCCGATCAGCACCACCGAACCGAATTCGCCGATGGCGCGGGAGAAGGCCAGACCCGCGCCCGACAGCAGTGACGGCAGCAGCGCCGGTAGCACCACCTTGGTGAAGATGACAAAGTTGTTGGCGCCGAGCGACGCGGCCGCCTCTTCGGTCTCCTGGTCGAGTTCGAGCAGGACCGGCTGCACCGACCGCACCACGAACGGCAGCGTGACGAACAGTAGCGCGACGCCGATGCCCCACTTGGTGTGCTGCAGATGAAGGTTCACCGGGCTGGCCGGACCGTAGAGCGCGAGCATCACGAGGCTGGCCACGATCGTGGGCAGCGCGAACGGCAGGTCGATGACGGCGTCCACCAGTCGCTTACCGACGAAGTCGTCGCGCGTCAGCACCCACGCCACCAACAACCCGAAGACCAGGTTGATGAGCGCGACGGCCGCCGACACCTCGAGCGTCACCCGGAAAGAGGCGAGTGCTGAATTCGATGTGACCGCGGACCAGAAGTACCCCCAGCCGCCGCGGGTGGATTGGACCAGGATCGCGGCGAGCGGCAGCAGCACGATGACGGACAGCCAGATGCTCGCCGCGCCCACGCGCAACGACGTCGTGCCCAATGCGTTCCTCACGCCGGGGCCCGGCCCGGACGAGTCACCATTGGACTCGGGCCGGGCCGGGACGCCGTCGAACTGAACAGTGCTTGTCATCCAGTGGCCTGCTTGTAGATCTTGGTGATGCTGCCGTTTTCCTTGTCGAACAACGCCGGATCGACGGTCTTCCATCCACCCAGGTCAGCGATGGTCCACAGCTTCTCCGGCGTCGGGAAGTCCTTGGCGAACTCAGCGGTCACGGCCGGATCGACCGGGCGGAACCCGGCCTGCGCCCACAGCTTCTGGCCGTCCGCGGTGTAGAGGAAGTTCTTCAGCGCGTTGGCCTTGTCCTGGTGCGGGCCCGACGTCACGACAGCCACCGGGTTCTCGATCTTGAAGGTCTGCGGCGGGTTGATGTGCTCGACGTCCTTGCCCTGCCGCTCGACGTTGATGGCTTCGTTCTCGTAGCTGATCAGCACGTCACCGGTGCCGTGCAGGAAGAGGTCGGTGGCTTCCCGGCCCGAACCCGGACGGGTCTTGATGTGCTCGACGACCAGCTGCCGCACGAAGTCGATGCCGGCCTGGGCGTCCTTGCCGCCGTTGCTCTTCACGGCGTACGGCGCCAGCAGGTTCCACTTGGCCGAACCCGAGCTCAGCGGACTGGGCGTGACGACCTCGACGCCCGGCTTGAGCAGGTCGTCCCAGTCCTTGATGCCCTTGGGGTTGCCCTTGCGCACGACCAGCGACACCACCGAACCGAACGGGATGCCCTTCGTGGCGTCGGCGTTCCAGTCCTTGCTGACCTTGCCGGCCTTCACCAGGCGGGTGACGTCGGGCTCCACCGAGAAGTTGACGATGTCGGCGGGGGCACCGGACTCGACCTTGCGCGACTGATCACCGGAGGCACCGTACGACGTGGTCACAGCGACACCCTTGCCCTCAGGGGTGGCGGCGAATGCCGGGATGATCTTGCTCCAGCCGGGCTCCGGCACGGCGTAGGCCACCAGGGTCAGGGTGGTGTTGGCACCCGACTGTGCACCGCCACCGCCGGCGACGTCACTCGCTCCGCCACCGCAAGCGGCGAGCACCGTGGTGCTGGCCACGACGGCAGCGACCGCGGTGGCGGGCCGCCAGTTCTTGATGATCTTGTGCATTGATGGGCCTTCCTTGCTGGTTTACGGATGGACTACCCGTCACACGGCAAGGTGATCGATCAGCACGTGGGCATAGCAGAAGCCGACGCCGATCCCGGAAACCGCGGACGGAAACGGGGTCAGCGACAACAGGCGACGTCAGCAACAGCGCGGGTACCCACGGCAATGAGGGCCAGGATGTGGCCCTCGGTTGTGCCGGACGCTGCGTACATGGCCGGAAGAATATCAGAGGCCGGCTCGTAGCCACTGCTCAGCGAGTCAGCAGCCACGTGACGATGACGAGCACCACCAGCAGCACCAGGATCAGCGTCACCCGTGACTGCGGCAGTCCGTTCACAGTGCGTCCTCCTCGACGTGGCGGGCCCGGTGCAGCAGCGTGATGGAGTAGCCCAGCGCCACGTCGAGCAGCACTGCCAGGCCATATGCGAGTGCCAGCACCACGGGCATCACGATGATCGTCTGCACCACGAACGACAGACCGGACAGCCACAGTTCGAAGCCGTCCCACCAATTCAGAATGCCGTTCATCGATTCTCAGCCTACGGTGTGTGCCCTTTCGAATCGCGCTGGGTCGAATCCGGCAGGGTGCCGTCAGGGCTTTCGGTGGACGGCAACCGCAGATGCAGTCGATGATGTGCGAATGGTGCTGCCACAAACGGACAAGTCGGGCCAATCCAGCGACCCAGGCCACATCCTGGCGAACGGCCACGGGATTCCTCACCTCGCCGCAGCGGGCGACGATTCACTGACCGGCGGTGCGATCTCGACCGCGGTCCGCACGCCGTTTCCGCCGATCGCGGATTACGCCTTCCTGTCCGACTGCGAGAACACCTGCCTGATCTCGTCCGCGGGCTCCGTCGAGTGGATGTGCGTGCCGCGACCGGACTCCCCCAGCGTCTTCGGCTCGATCCTGGACCGCGGTGCCGGCCACTTCCGCCTGGCGCCCTACGGGGTGACGGTGCCGTCGGCGCGGCGCTACCTGCCGGGCTCATTGATCCTGGAGACCACCTGGCAGACGCACACGGGCTGGGCCATCGTGCGCGACGCCCTCGTGATGGGCCCGTGGCACGACATCGAGACCCGGTCCCGCACGCACCGTCGCACCCCGATGGACTGGGACGCCGAGCACATCCTGCTGCGCACCGTCCGCTGCGTCAGCGGCACCGTCGAGTTCGTCATGAGCTGCGAGCCGTCGTTCGATTACCACCGCGAGAGCGCGACGTGGGAGTACTCGGCCGCGGCCTACGGCGAGGCGATCGCGCGGGCCGGCAAGAACCCGGAGGCGCACCCGACTCTGCGGCTGACCACGAACCTGCGGATCGGCCTGGAGGGCCACGAAGCGCGGGCCCGGACGCGGCTGACCGAGGGCGACAAGGTTTTCGTCGCGCTGTCGTGGTCCAAGCACCCGTCGCCGCAGACCTTCGACGAGGCCTCCGACAAGATGTGGAAGACCAGCGAGGCCTGGCGGCAGTGGATCAACGTCGGCGACTTCCCGGACCATCCGTGGCGGTCGTACCTGCAGCGCAGCGCGCTGACACTGAAGGGCCTGACGTACTCCCCGACCGGTGCGCTGCTGGCCGCGAGCACCACGTCGCTGCCGGAAACCCCTCATGGCGAACGGAATTGGGATTATCGGTACTCGTGGATCCGGGACTCCACGTTCGCACTGTGGGGTCTGTACACCCTGGGACTGGACCGTGAGGCCGACGATTTCTTCTCGTTCATCGCCGACGTGTCCGGCGCCAACAACGGTGAGCGACATCCCCTTCAGGTGATGTACGGCGTCGGCGGCGAACGCAGCCTGGTCGAGGAAGAACTGCACCACCTGTCCGGCTACGACTATTCGCGGCCGGTCCGGATCGGCAACGGCGCTTACAACCAGATGCAGCACGACATCTGGGGCACCATGCTCGATTCGGTGTACCTGCACGCCAAATCCCGTGAGCAGATTCCCGAGATGCTGTGGCCGGTGCTGAAAAACCAAGTGGAAGAAGCGATCAAGCACTGGAAGGAACCCGACCGCGGCATCTGGGAGGTGCGCGGCGAGCCGCAGCACTTCACCTCCAGCAAGATCATGTGCTGGGTGGCATTGGATCGCGGCTCGAAACTCGCTGAGCTGCAAGGGGAAAAGTCGTACGCGCAGCAGTGGCGTGCGATCGCCGACGAGATCAAGGCCGACGTCCTGGCCCACGGTGTCGACAAGCGCGGTGTGCTGACCCAGCGGTACGGCGACGACGCGCTCGATGCCTCACTGCTACTGGCGATCCTCACCCGGTTCCTGCCGGCCGACGACCCCCGGGTGCGCGCGACGGTGATGGCCATCGCCGAGGAGCTCACCGAGGAAGGCCTGGTGCTGCGCTACCGCACCGAGGAGACCGACGACGGATTGTCCGGCGAGGAAGGCACTTTCACCATTTGCTCGTTCTGGCTGGTGTCGGCACTGGTCGAGATCGGCGAGGTGAGCCGGGCCCGGCACCTGTGCGAGAAACTCCTGTCGTTCGCCAGCCCGCTGCACCTGTACGCCGAGGAGATCGAGCCGCGCACGGGTCGGCACCTGGGCAACTTCCCGCAGGCGTTCACCCACCTGGCGTTGATCAACGCCGTCGTGCACGTCATCCGCGCCGAAGAGGAAGCCGACAGCAGCGGGGTGTTCCAGCCCGCCAACGCGCCGATGTAGTGAGCGATTTGTGCACGTTTTTCCGCGGTGGCCGCGGAAAAACGTGCACAAATCCCGCGGCTAGAAGGTGAGCTCGAAGTCGATCACGGTCGGCGTCGGCACCGCGAGGGCGACGGGCGTCAGGCTGCTGTCGTGCGCCACCCCGGTGATGACGCGGCCGCCGAAACCATTCTGTGCCGCAGGCACACTCGCGGTGACGGTCACCCGACGGGCACCTGACAGCGGACGCAGGTAGATGTCGCTGCCCGGGACCACGGGGGTGGTGATCGGCTGCCCCGCCGCGTCGACGAGCGTTCCGCCGACTGCGGTGAGCGCGGCCGCGTCGGTGGCCTCGAACCGGAACGGACCGACGACGTCACCGACCACCGCGCGGTCGGCGATGAGCCGCGGCACCACCGTCAGGCTCCGCGCCGCCTCGGCACCGGCGACGAGGTGGTTGTACAGCGCGACAACACGTTCGGCGTTGCGGTAGTTGCCGGATCCATCGAGGGTGAAGCTCACGCCTTCGATGTCGACGAAGGCCCCGCTGTCGGCGATCACCTGCAGCCGGTAGAAGCGGTACCCGCGGTGCTGGCGGCCCGGACGGCTGTCCGACGCGGTGGCCCCGACGCCGATGCCCCGGCGGTGGCGCCCGTAACCGGCCGCGACGTTGAGGCTCGACGCGGCGACATCGCGCCACGACGTCCCGTCGACCGATTTCTGCAGCACCAGCGAGACGGCGGCGTCACTCGTCAGTTCGACCGTGTAGCTGCCCAATTGGGGCTCGCCGTCGAACTCGAAGGTGATGGCACCTGGTTCCGTGGTGACCGCGACCGGCACATTGAGGGGACGGTTGTCCAGGCGCAGGCCGTTGGTGAAATGCCAGATCGCAGCCTGCGTCGCGGCGATGGCCTCGTGCTCGGCCAGGTGCGCGTCACCGCTCAGGTGGCCCGCTCCACGTACCCGGCGGCTCAGCTCGACCGTACCCAGGGTGGGGTACGAGTTGCGGATGATCCAGTCGACCTCGGCCTCGAAGGCGCGCGCCGCCACGTTGGGGACCGCCGACCAGTTCGCGGGCCGGTACTGCGACGGCCGGGTGGGGGCCACGCCGAGGAAGTCCAGCGAGTACGCATCGATGTTCGGGTTGAGCCGGATCAGGTCGGTGCGCGCCGTCGTCCCGTCGGTGAACACCACGGTGTCGACGGTCGGCGAATAGGTGCCGCCGCGGTAGCGGGTCATCCGGGTGATCTCGGCGTCCCGGCGCACGGTCCGGCGGACCGTGACGGCAGTGCGGGTGGGTGCGAGCAGAGAGGAGGAGGGCATTGCGGTGTTGCTTTCTGGAGGCTGTGAACAGCGCGTTTACGTGCACCGCCAGAAGATGGGCGGGCAGAACGCGAAAGGGCCGGCGTCAGAAAATCAACAACAACAACACGGCACGACGAAGCAGCGCCGCATGGGCATGCGCAGTTCTCCGTCGTGGGTCACGCCGCCTACCATACGGCACTCACGCAGAAAAGCCACGGCCGAATTCGTCACAGCAAATCCTTTTCAACCACGCTGCGCGCTAACCCTGTGGAGGCCCCCATAAAGCCGTATCGTGGCCGCCGCATCCCCACCACGACCCGTCGGAGGTAGCCCCCATGACGTCTGCGCAGAACGAATCGCAGGCCCTCGGCGATCTCGCCGCAAGGCAGCTAGCCAATGCCACCAAGACAGTTCCGCAACTGTCGACCATCACGCCGCGATTCCTGCTGCATCTGCTGAGCTGGGTGCCGGTCGAGGCAGGTATCTACCGCGTCAACCGCGTCGTCAACCCCGAACAGGTCGCCATCGCTGCCGAGCAGGGTTCGGGCACCGAGGATCCGCTGCCCGAGACCTACGTCGACTACGAGACCAGCCCGCGCGAGTACACGCTGCGGTCCATCTCGACGCTGCTCGACGTGCACACCCGGGTGTCGGACCTCTACTCCAGCCCGCATGACCAGGTCGCCCAGCAGCTGCGCCTGACCATCGAGACCATCAAGGAACGCCAGGAGTCCGAGCTGATCAACAACCCGGAGTACGGGTTGCTGTCGCAGGTCACCCCCGAGCAGACCATCCAGACGCTGCGCGGCACCCCCACCCCGGATGACCTCGACTCGCTGATCGCCAAGGTGTGGAAGACCCCCGCGTTCTTCCTGACCAACCCGCTCGGTGTGGCGGCGTTCGGCCGGGAAGCGACCCGCCGCGGCGTGCCGCCACCAGTGGTCAGCCTGTTCGGCGCCCAGTTCATCACCTGGCGCGGCATCCCGATCATCCCGTCGGACAAGGTGCCGGTCGTGGACGGCAAGACCAAGTTCATCCTCGTCCGCACCGGCGAGGAGCGACAGGGCGTGGTCGGCCTGTTCCAGCCGGGTCTGGTCGGCGAGCAGGCCCCGGGCCTGTCGGTCCGCTTCACCGGCATCAACCGGTCGGCCATCGCGTCCTACCTGGTCACGCTGTACTCGTCGCTGGCCGTGCTCACCGACGACGCGCTGGCGGTCCTCGAGGACGTCGGAGTGGACCACTTCCATGAGTACAAGTGATTTGGGACCAGGCCCAGACCAGCCACTGAGCGAAGCCGACTTGTCGGCGCTGGCCAGTCAACTGTTTGCGACCAGCTTCCGGCCGGGTCCGGACAGTCCGCCGGTGACCACCCAGGTGGCACCGCGCGGGGTGGCTCCGGATGCAACCACCGGGACGTCGGCGGCCGCCACCGCGGCCGGTCTGGCCCACCCGGGCACGCCGGGCGAGTTCGTCTCGGTGCCAGAGCTTTTCGCGCCGGCCCCGACTTCGCCTGGGCCGGAAGGGATTCCGCCGGGCACGGCGCCGGTCGCGCCGCGGGGTAACGCGGTGAGCCCGGTCGCACCGTTCGGCGGGTTGGAGGCGTTCGCGGTGCCGTCGGGTCTGGTCCCGACGGTGCCGGGGGTACTGGCTTCGGCTCCGCCGTCGGCTCCCCCGGCTCCGCGCGGCAGTGCTCCGACGTGGCCCGGTGCCGTCCCCACGGTGCCGCAGCTGAATTGGAGCGGTGCGCCGGCGCCGTCGTCAGAGGATGCCGGGAACTACTACTTCCTGCAGTCTCCGGCCGTTGCTCCCGAGCCTGTCGAACCGGTGCCGTCCATCCAGGACGACCACGAGGTCTTCGACGTCCACGCGATCCGCGCCGATTTCCCGATCCTCAAGGAGACGGTCAACGGCAAGCCGCTGATCTGGTTCGACAACGCGGCGACGACGCAGAAGCCGCAGTCGGTCATCGACCGGCTGGCGTACTTCTACGCCCACGAGAACTCGAACATCCACCGGGCCGCGCATGAGCTGGCGGCGCGGGCCACGGATGCCTACGAGGATGCCCGCGAGGCGGTCCGGCGGTTCCTCGGCGCGTCGAAGACCGAAGAGATCATCTTCGTTCGCGGCACGACCGAGGCCATCAACCTGGTGGCGCACTCGTGGGGTGGCAAGCACCTGGGCCCGGGTGACGAGATCGTCATCACCCACCTGGAGCACCACGCCAACATCGTGCCGTGGCAGCTGATCGCCAAGCAGACGGGCGCGGTCATCAAGGTCGCACCCGTCGACGATGCCGGTAACCTGCTGCTCGGTGAGTTCGAGGACCTGCTCGGTCCGCGGACGAAACTGGTTGCGGCGACGCAGGTTTCGAATGCTCTGGGCACGGTGACGCCGGTCAAGACGATCGTCGAACTGGGCCACCGTTACGGGGCGCGGGTGCTGATCGACGGTGCGCAGTCCGTCCCGCACATCCCGATCGACGTCGCCGAACTCGGTGCGGATTTCTTCGTGTTCTCCGGGCACAAGATCTTCGGGCCGACGGGCATCGGGGTGTTGTACGGGCGCGAGGACGTGCTGGCCGAAACCCCGCCCTGGCAGGGTGGCGGCAACATGATCGCCGACGTGACGCTGGAGCGCTCGGTGTTCCAGGGGCCGCCGAACAAGTTCGAGGCCGGCACCGGCAACATCGCCGATGCCGTCGGGCTCGGTGAGGCCATCCGGTACGTGGAACGCATTGGCATCGAACGGATTGCGGCCTACGAGCACGCTCTGCTGGAATACGCCACCCCGCGGTTGGCGGCCGTTCCGGGGGTGCGGCTGGTCGGCACGGCCGACGAGAAGGCCAGCGTGCTGTCCTTCGTGTTGGCCGGGCACGAACCACTCGAGGTGGGCAAGGCGCTCAACGCCGAAGGCATCGCGGTGCGGGCCGGGCATCACTGTGCCCAGCCCATCCTGCGGCGCCTGGGACTCGAGGCGACGGTGCGTCCGTCGTTCGCGTTCTACAACACGTTCGAGGAGATCGACGTGTTCATCGACGCGGTCCGCCGCATCGCGGAAGGTTCGCCCTAACCCGCACGAGCAGTCACGAAAACCCCCAGTTTTCCGCGGAAAACTGGGGGTTTTCGCGTATGTCCGGCCAGGAATATATTGGAAGAGTGACCAGGGGCTGCGGCGCCGGGTGTGACGTCACGGACCGGCGGTCTGCCGGCCCCTCCCCTCTCGTTGAGCCCAATCGTTTCCCACCTCCAGGCCGCGCCTAGGGCTTCCCCGACACTGCGTGCGAGTCGACCGGTGCGGACGGCGTCACCGGAACATTTCCGAGAATCGGAGGACAGGATGAAGCGCTATCTGACATTTGGTTACGGCGCGCTGTGTTACGCGGTGTTCCTGGCCTCGTTCCTCTATGCCGTCGGCTTCGTGGGCAACATCGTGGTGCCCCGCACCGTGGACCACGGCATCACCGCATCGATCGGCGAGGCGGTGGTGGTCAACCTGATCCTGCTCGGCCTGTTCGCGGTGCAACACAGTGTGATGGCGCGGCCGGCGTTCAAACGGATGTGGACACATATCGTGCCGCCGTCCGTCGAACGCAGCACCTACGTCCTGCTGTCGAGCCTGCTGCTGGGACTGCTCTACTGGCAGTGGCGGACCATGCCACAGGTCATCTGGCACGTCTCCGCGCCGGCCGGGCGCTACGTGCTGCTGACGCTGTTCTGGGCCGGCTGGGCGATCGTGCTGACGTCGACGTTCATGATCAACCACTTCGATCTGTTCGGGCTACGGCAGGTGTACCTGGCATGGCGCGGAGAGCCCTACCGCGACTTGGCTTTTCGTACCACGCTGTTCTACCGCGTGGTCCGGCATCCGATCATGGTCGGCTTCATCGTGGCGTTCTGGGCCACCCCGACGATGACGGCGGGGCACCTGATGTTCGCGCTCGCCACGACCGGGTACATCCTGATCGCGATCCAGCTCGAGGAGCACGATCTGGTGGCCGGCCTGGGCGACTCGTATCGGAACTACCGCGCCGAGGTGCCGATGCTGATCCCGGGGCTGCACCCGCACCAGCACTCGGCAGGACCGCGCCACGCGGTCTGACCCCACGGCGACGGGCCGCCTAATTGCCTTGTCCCCCACGACCCAGCGCGGCGAAATCGGGCACCGGATCGGTGCCGTTGATGAGGTGATCGCCGAGGATGCGTGCCTTGTACACCCGCGGGTTGTGTGAGGCCAGCGTGCGGGCGTTGCGCCAATGCCGGTCCAGCCCACGCTCTTCGGACACCCCGGATGCGCCGAGCGCGTCGAAGATCGTCGTGGTGGTGCGCAGGGCGGCCGCGATGATCACGAGTTGTGCCTGGGACACGGCGACTTCGGCCGCGATCAGCCGCCGCCGGGCGCCGTCGTCATCGCCGGCGATCCGGTCCAGCGCCTCGCCGGCCTTGGCAAGGGCGGCTTCCGCCGCGAACGCATCGGCGGACACCTCGCCGATGACGGCGAGCAGCTGGGCGTCGTCGGAGGGCACCGCGGTCAGCCCCTGGGGGTAGTTGCGCTTGCGGCCGATCAGCGCCGCCGATCCGTCGCGCAGCGCCGCCCGGGTGATTCCGGTCAGCACCGACAACATCGCGATCTGGTAGAAGTGGCCCTGATAGGCGAACCGTTCGGCGGCCGGAAACACGTCTCCGCGCTCGGCTCGCACGCGCTCATAGCGGGCGGTCCCGCTGGCCGTGGTGCGCTGGCCGAATCCGTCCCAATCGTCGACCAGAGTGACCCCCGGACCGTCGGCCCGCACCAGGGCGGTGAGCAGTTCGCCGTCATCACCGCGGCCGAGCACATCGAGCCAGTCGGCGTAAAGACTGCCGGTGGCATAGAACTTTGTGCCCGTCACCCGGTAGTGATCCCCTTCGGTGGCGACGGTGGAGACCAGGTTGGCGAGCGTGACGTTGTTGGCTTCGGTCCAGCCGCCGCCGACGAATTCGCCGGCCCGGAACCGATTGATCCAGATGTCGTTGGTGTCCGAAACCGGCGCATTCAGCCGGTCCTCGACGAAGGCCAGATGGTTGCGCCAGATGTGCGCGACGTTGGCATCGGCCTCACCGAGGTCGGCCAGCAGTAGGAAGACCTGCTGCAGTGAGGCCCCGAAACCGCCGCGGTCCACCGGGATTCGCAACGTGCCGAACCCCGCCTCGTTGAGCAGGCTCACCTGCTCGTGCGGGAAGGTACGGGTGCGTTCGCGTTCCAGGTTGGCCTCGGCGACCTTGGCGAAGGCCGGTGCGAAGTGCGCCCGCAGTTCGCCGAGGTCGGCGGTGGCGGTCTGCAGATAGGTTGTGGCGGAACTCATTTGGCGCCCCCTTCGGCGTCGATGCGGTACGCGGATTGGTGTTCGACCACGCCGTATCCCAGTCGGGCATACAGCAGATGCGCCTTGCTCGCATTGTTGATATCGGTGCCCAGGGACGCGATCGACAGCCCGCGCCGCAGCGCGGCGAGCCAGATCTTGCGGAGCAGGAACTCACCGATACCGCGTTTGCGTTGATCCGCGCGCACGCCGATGTAGTCGGTGTGCGCGCTGCGCTCCTCACCACCGCCGGTCCGGTGGGTGTAGGTCGACCCCAGCACGTACCCGACCACCTCGCCCGCGCCGTCGACCACCGCGCTACTGAAATCCGGTGTGAAGGAACGGCTCTCGATGTGATGGGCAAAGGCTTCCGGCGTCTTCGACATGTTGTCGAAGTGTTCGAGGAACGTGTCGAACTGCAGGGTGCGCACCTGCTCGGTCAGGCCCCGCTCGATCACCTCCGGCCAGCTCAACAACGTGAGGCCGGGCAACGTCAGCGCCTGCAGATCGTCGATGTCTTCGGCATCGAGGGGCTTGCGGGTCCTGATGAAGCGGCCTTCCTCGGTGGCGCCGAGCCGGATGAGGGCGTCGAGGGCGGTCCGCTGCGTGGGCCCGATGAAGCTGCGCAGGAACGCTTTCGGTACCCCGGCGGATTCCCGTGCGAACCTGGCGACCACCGCCGCAACGGTGTCGTCGACGATGGGGCGTGCTGTGGCCGGGTCGAAGACGAAGTCGGCCAGGAACTCCGGCGCCTGCCCGTGCGGCTCATGCAGCGCCGCGTAGCCCCGTACGTGCTGCGCTTCGTCGCGCACGACCAGCAGCGCGCCGGGAAGAGTGTCGTCGAATTGTTCGGCGACATCGCGGGAGTCGGCCGCGAACTTCCGGCCGGCGATGCCGACGGTGGTGGCCAGAAAGTCGGCGATCAGTGCGTGATCGATAGGCGTCGCCGGCGTCACCGTCCAGCTGGTGACGCCGCGTTCTGCGGCCAGTGTCATGGTGCGACGGGCTCCTTGTCTCGTTGCGACTCAGTGTCCTTGTCGGCGCTTTCCTCATCGGCCTTCGCCTCATCGGCACTCGGCTGCGGGGCCCCGTGATCGAGCACCTCGAGGATGCCCGCGTCGATAAGCCGCTGCTGCTCGGCTTCGGACAGCGTCTGAATGCTGCCGATCCGGCGTGCGACCTCTGGCTTGGCCCGCTTGAGATACCAGTACCAGGCCAGCCCGGTCAGCAGGATGCCCCCGTAGATCAGCGGCAGGATGTTGAACGGGAACTTGGGCGCGGGATAGAAATTGCTGAAGATGACGTATCCGATGGCCAGCGTCGCGGCCACCGAGACGACCAGTCGTAAGGGCGTCAGCGCCCGAATCTTGTACAGCCAGATCGGCGTTGCGACGACGACCAGCAGATAGCTGACGAGGAAGCCCCAGTTGGCCACGAAAGCGCCGTAGACGTCGAACACCACGCGGCCGGCCGAGCTCACGGTGGCCACGACGGAGAAGACGAAGGACAGCACTCCGATGAAGGCGATGCCGACCCACGGTGTCCTGTACCTGGGGTGCACCTTGGTCAATGCGGCCGGCAGCGCGCCCTCGTGTGCGAAGGTGAACAGTGACCGCGCCGCGGCGGTGGTCACCGCGGTGACGAACACGATGAACGCGATCGCCACCGTTCCGCTGACGACCTGGTTTACCCAATGCACGCCGGTAGAGTCCGCGAGCTGCGGCAGGATCGCCTTGTCACCGTCGATCGAGTTGAAGTGCAGGATCTGCGGATAGGTCGACACAACGTAGAGCACGCCCAGCAGCAGCACCACCCGCAGCAGCGAGCGGGCGATATTGCGGTGTGCGTCTTTGGCTTCCGCGCCGAGAGACGCGACACTCTCGAAGCCGGCGTATGAACCGACGGCGGATACCGCGGCGATGAAGGTGGTGCTGCTGCCAAGGTGTGCCGGGTTCCACTGCTCCCAATCGACGCGGAAACCGTAGCCCACGTACGCGGCGACGATGATCACCAGAATCGACGCGATCGCGATCAGTTCAAAAACCAGCTCGTACTTCGCTGCGATCGAGACGCCGCGGAAGGGCAGATAGGTCGCCACGCCGACGATGATCACCACCAGCAGGAGACGGAACCACGTTGCCTGCGAACCCAATCCGATTGATTCAAGGAACGAGTCGAGGTAGACGACACCGCCGAGGGTTCCCGTGGTGGCGAAACCGATGTAACCGATCAGCAGGCTGAATCCGGCGGCATACGCGAAGCCGGGTCCGAGTCCGTTACCGGCATAGGTGCCCAGCGACCCGGAGGACACCGTGCGCTTGGCCTGGAAACTGATGGTCGTTGCGATCAGCACGGTGATGCCCAGGCCGACGAGCACTGCCCACGTCGCGCCCTTACCGGCGGCCACGAACAGCGCGAACGGGACGGATGCCAACGCGACGCTGGGCGCCGCGGCGGCCAAGCCCTGCGCGAAGACCCCCCAGAATCCCAATGCGTCGCTCTGCAGCCCATGGTCTTGTGCGGAGGCCAGCCCGCGACCGGCCAGCTCTATGCGATTCGGTGTGGACACGAGCGCCCGCCTTTCCACCGTACGGATCGCGTAATGCTTTGCCGCACAGTTCTTTACCGGATGATTTTGTTGTTGTTCACCTTGCCGGATGAGCACTCGAACCGGCAGCGATCAAATCGACGGGATTCTTTGACGGCGGAACGCGGCGCCCGGATGATCGTCGGGCAGGAGCGCGGAACCGCCGAAGATCTGTTGCCGCAGTGTGCCCGACTGACCGGCTTCCCGCGCCCGTCCACGCTTGCGCAGTTCGGGAATGAGGTATTCGGCGACATCGGCGAAGCTGCCGGGGGTGATGTGATACGCGATGTTGAACCCGTCGACGCCGGCGCGCTCCGCGTACTGCTCCAGGTCGTCGGCGACGGTTCGGCCCGAGCCGACGAACAGTGCGCCGCCGAAACCGCCGAGCCCACCGGCGTAGTCGCGCAATGTAAGACTTTGGCGGGCAACGGGATCGGCGACAGCGGCCAGGATCGACCGGCTCGCGTCGGTATCGAACTGTTCGATCGGCCGGTCCACGCCGTGGTCGGACCAGTCGACACCCGACAGCGCTGACAGCAGCACCAGACCAGCTTCGAGATCGTGATAGCCCGCCAGTTCGTCGGCCTTCGCCCGTGCGGCGGCATCGGTGCTGTCGGTGACGACCTCGACCGAGGTCAGAAACTTGATGGCGTCCGGACGCCGCCCGTATTGCACTGCGCGGCGCCGGATGTCGGCGATGTTGGCGCGCAGCACATCCGGTCTGGGATCGCTGGCGAACACCAACTCGGCATTACGTGCCGCGAATTCCCTTCCCGCCGGCGATGTTCCAGCCTGGAACAGGACGGGAGTCCGTTGCGGGGACGGTTCGACCAGATGGGCGCCCGGCACGCTGAAGTAGCGGCCCTGATGCCCGATGGGATGGACCTTGCCGGCGTCGGTGTAGACGCCGCGGTCACGGTCGCGCAGCACCGCTCCGGGCTCCCAAGACCCCTCCCACAACTTGTAGGTGACCTCGAGGAATTCTTGAGCCATCGCGTACCGCTCGTCGTGCGGAATCTGGCGGTCGCGTCCGATGATGTTGCGGGCGGCGCTGTCCAGCAGCGAGGTGACGATGTTCCACCCGATCCGGCCACCCGTGAGGTGGTCGAGCGTACTGAACTTGCGCGCCAGCAGGTACGGACTCTCGTACGTGGTGGACACGGTGATACCGAACCCGAGATGTTCGGTGGCGGCCGCCATCGCCGACACCGCAAGCAAGGGATCGGTGACGGGCGTCTGCACCGCGCCGGTCAGGGCCGCCTTCGCGCTGCCGCCGAAGACATCCAGCTGGCCGACCGCATCCGCGATGAAAAGCAGGTCGAAGCCACCGGCATCCAGCAGCTGCGCGAGTTCCACCCAATACCGGAGGTCGGTATACCGCGACGTCTGATCCTGCGGGTGCCGCCACATCCCGAAGTTGCCGTGCGACACCGTCGACATCGTGAAACCGGCCAGGACGAAGGGCTCTGTCATCGAGCGGGGACCTCCAGCCCGAGATGCGATCGCAACGTCGTGCTCGCGTACTCGTGGCGGAACAGGCCGCGCTTGCGCAGCACCGGCACCACCTGGTCGACGAACAGCTCGGCCTGACCGGGCAGGCCGGAGTCGCGGAGGACGAAACCGTCTGCGGCGCCTTGGGTGAACCACTCCTCGAGTTCGTCGGCGATGCGCTCCGGGGTGCCGACGACGCCGGCGCCCCAGCCGTTGACGGTGCGATACAGGAAGTCCCGCACCGTCGGGCTCTCCGCGGCCAGCGCGCGGTATCCGGCCAGCGCGGTCTGGTGCGTCTGTGTGGATTCGGGGAACGCCGAGGCGGGCACGGGTCCGTCGAGGTCGGCGCCGACGACGTCGACTTCGACCTCGAGCAGCCAGGCTGCTTGATACTCGGGACTGAAGTACTCGTACTCGTCGCGTTCGGCGCGGCGCGCCTCGTCCTCGGTCGAGCCGATGACGTAGCGGAACGACGGGGTGATCAGCGGTGGTGTGCGGCGGCCGAGACGCCGGGCCTCCTGGTGGATTTGCCGGTAGAACTCTTGCGCCCGTTCGCGATTGCCGTGGCTGGTGAAGATGACCTCGGCGTGCTGGGCAGCGAAAGTCCTCCCGGTGGTCGACGCTCCGGCCTGGAAGATCACCGGCTGGCCCTGCGCGGAGCGCGACGCACCCAGCGGGCCCGTCACATCGAAGTACTTGCCGTGATGAGCTGCCGCACGAATCGTGTTGACATCGTGGAACACTCCCGCGGCCCGGTCCTCGATGATGGTGTCCTCACCCCAGCCGTCCCAGAGTTTGCGGACCACGTCGAGCGCTTCTTCGGCGATCGCGTAGCGCTCGTCGTGGTCGACGACGCCGTTCGCGCTGAAGTTGTCGGCGGCCGCGCGAGCGAAGCTGGTCACCAGATTCCACCCGGCTCGCCCGCCGCTGAGGTGATCGAGCGAAAGCAGCTGCCGCGCCAAGTGGAAAGGATGCTGCAGCGTCGCCGAGCCGGTGACCACCAGACCGATGTGGTCGGTCACCGACGACAGCGCGGCCGTCGCGGTCAGTGGTTCGAAGTCCTCGGGAATCTTGTAGGCCCAGGTGGCCGGCGGCCCGTAATTCAGCCCGTCGGCGAAGAACAGTGCGTCGAAGGTCCCCGCTTCCGCCAGCTGCGCGTGCTTGATCAGCCGGCGCCGCACACCCGCGGTGCTGTTGTCCGCCTCGGGATGCCGCCACGGTCCGGCGGAACGGGTGTTGCCGAAGGCCAGAAGGTGAAGTTCTTTCGACACACCATGCAAGCTACGACTCGATGCGCCCGGCACCCAGGTTTGCACTCAGAACGATGCGAAGCTCTCGCGATTTGTGCACGATTTTCCGCGGTCACCGCGGAAAATCGTGCACAAATCCCTACTTCTTGGGCTTGTCTCCGGCAGCATCAGTTGATAGCGCGGCCACGAAGGCCTCCTGCGGAACCTCAACCCGGCCAATGGTTTTCATGCGCTTCTTGCCCTCCTTCTGCTTCTCGAGCAGCTTGCGCTTACGGGTGATGTCACCGCCGTAGCACTTGGAGAGCACGTCCTTGCGGATGGCCCGGATGTTTTCGCGCGCAATGATTCTCGAGCCGATCGCGGCCTGCACCGGGACCTCGAACTGCTGACGCGGGATCAGCTCCTTGAGCTTCGTCGTCATCTTGTTGCCGTACGCCGACGCCGAATCCTTGTGCACGATGGCGCTGAACGCGTCGACGGCCTCGCCCTGCAGCAGGATGTCGACCTTCACCAGATCGGCTTCCTGTTCGCCGGCCTCTTCATAGTCCAGCGACGCGTAGCCGCGCGTGCGCGACTTCAGCGAGTCGAAGAAGTCGAAGATGATCTCGCCGAGCGGCATGGTGTAGCGCAGCTCGACGCGCTCCGGGGACAGGTAGTCCATGCCCTGCAGTTCACCGCGGCGGGACTGACAGAGCTCCATGATGGTGCCGATGAACTCGCTGGGCGCGATCACCGTCGTCTTCACGACGGGCTCGAAGACGCTGCGCACCTTGCCTTCCGGCCAGTCCGACGGGTTGGTGACGACCATCTCGGTGTTGTCGTCCTTGATCACCCGGTAGACCACGTTGGGCGACGTGGAGATCAGGTCCAGGTTGAACTCGCGCTCGAGGCGCTCGCGGGTGATCTCCATGTGCAGCAGACCCAGGAAGCCGCAGCGGAAGCCGAAGCCAAGGGCCACAGAGGTTTCCGGCTCGTAGGTCAAGGCCGCGTCGTTGAGCTGAAGCTTGTCGAGGGCATCGCGCAGGTTCGGGTAGTCCGACCCGTCGACGGGGTACAGGCCCGAGTAGACCATCGGCTTGGGCTCGCGGTAGCCCGTCAGCGCGTCGGTCGCGCCCTTGCGGGCCGTCGTCACCGTGTCACCGACCTTGGATTGACGGACGTCCTTCACGCCGGTGATGAGGTAACCCACCTCGCCGACGCCGAGACCCTCGGAGGCCTTGGGCTCGGGCGACACGATGCCGACCTCGAGCAGTTCGTGAGTCGCACCGGTCGACATCATCGCGATCTTCTCGCGCGGGACGATCTTGCCGTCCACCACACGGACGTAGGTCACCACGCCGCGGTAGATGTCGTAGACCGAGTCGAAGATCATCGCGCGGGTCGGGGCATCCGGGTCGCCGGTCGGTGCCGGGATCTGGCGGACGACGGCGTCGAGCAGCTCCTTGACGCCCTCACCCGTCTTGCCGGACACCCGCAGCACGTCGGACGGCTCACAGCCGATGATGTGCGCGATCTCACCCGCGTAGCGGTCCGGGTCGGCGGCCGGCAGGTCGATCTTGTTGAGCACCGGGATGATCGTCAGGTCGCGGTCCAGCGCCAGGTACAGGTTGGCCAGGGTCTGCGCCTCGATGCCCTGCGCGGCGTCGACGAGCAGCACGGCGCCCTCACAGGCCTCCAGCGCGCGCGACACCTCGTAGGTGAAGTCCACGTGGCCCGGGGTGTCGATCAGGTGCAGGACGAACTCCTCGTCACCGACCTTCCAGGGCAACCGGACGTTCTGCGCCTTGATCGTGATGCCGCGCTCACGCTCGATGTCCATGCGGTCCAGGTACTGCGCGCGCATCGACCGGTCGTCGACGACGCCGGTGAGCTGCAGCATGCGGTCGGCCAGGGTGGACTTGCCGTGGTCGATATGGGCGATGATGCAGAAGTTCCGAATCTGCGCCGGCGCAGTGAACGTCTTGTCGGCGAAACTGCTGATGGGAATCTCCTGGTGACGATGGGTCTGCGCGTATCACGCGCGGCTACCAGGGTATCTAGCGAGGACCCCGGCGACTAAATCGCGGCCCGGAAACTCCCTTATGCTCGATGCCATGGCGTCGCAGTGGAGGACGTTCCAGCGTCTGGCGGAACAACTGGTGTTCAACGAGGCGCCCAAACTCATCCGCACCTTGCAGCAGCCTGACGGACTGTCCCGGACCATTCAGCAGGGCATCCGGTTCGGCATCGAGGTGGGCCTGACGGCGCTCGGCGCCGTCCCGACGGAAACGCAGGCGGCCATCACCGCCGGGCGCCCGATCACCGAGAACATCGTCCCCACGGCGCACCGCGCCCGTCGCATCGTCTACTCCCCCGACCTGGACGGCCAGGCCGACCCGGGCGAGATCGTCTGGACCTGGGTCGTCTACGAAGACGACCCGACGCGCGGCAAGGACCGCCCGGTGCTGGTCGTGGGCCGCGACCGCAGCACCTTGCTGGGGCTGATGCTGTCCAGCCAGGACCGCCACCAGGGCGACGCCGACTGGGTGGGCATCGGTTCGGGCAGCTGGGACTACGAAGGTCGCGCCAGTTGGGTGCGCCTCGACCGCGTGCTCGACGTGCCCGAGGAAGGCATCCGCCGCGAAGGCGCGATCCTCGACCGCGAGAAGTTCGAGATCATCGCCGCCCGCCTCCGCGCCAGCTACTCCTGGCGCTAGGCCCGAGCCCCCTCTCCCGCTAGCCCCACTTCCCGCGAGCGGCCATTGCTCCTATGTCAAGCAGCGAGTGCTGTTTCGGGTTTTTGGTGTGATCGGTTGAGGTGCAGGTCGGTGTGGAGGCTGCGGTAGACGGTTCGGCTGAGGTGGCGTTTGAGGCATCGTAGGGCTTCTTTGGTG
>NZ_JBJIAO010000018.1:0-105888 GCF_045310825.1 Mycobacterium sp. SMC-21
CACTGCTGCACCGTCAACGTCCGATCCTGACCATCGACCAGGCTCAGCTCATTGTCCAGACCCGCATGGGACGTCCCTGCCCCCGCGCCCAGGAACGGCGACGACACCGCCGCTGCCATCGCCAACAGCACCCGACCAACCACCCTCATGCTCTCCCCAACCTAGCCGGTGGCGCTAATACGCCATCCGTGCAACGGTCGCAAGATGTCCATATGTGTCCGATGGGCGAATTCGCATGTTGCTCTTGCCAATTCCACATCATTGAACACGAAATTCATGGACGGTTCGCGAGCTGGTGGCGGTGGAGCGGGTCAGGAACGTGCGGCCGGGGGTGGCGTCCCGGAAGGCGACCGGGTGGTGGTGGCCTGGGTGAATGCCAGCTTCCATGGAACCTCCGTCAACTAAGTGAAAATTGTTTTCATTAATGGCTGCCGACGATACCCGACACCCAAGGGCTTGTCGAAAATCGTTTCCAATAGGCGGCGCCTCAATGACCTCACGTGGCATGCCGTCCGCCGGTAACGTTTCCACCGTGCCGGAAGCGGCGACGGATGAACTGGCCTCGCTGGGGTTCTTCTCCAGTTGATCCGCCCCTGAACTACCCCAGGTTTTGTTCCGATCCGTATTGGAGGATTGGAATCATGCCGAAGCAGTATCGGCCGGAGATCCGGCACAAAGCGGTCCGCTTGGTGGCGGCGGTCATGGAGGAAGACTCGGTGCTGACCGAGTACGAGGCGATCCGCCGGGTCGCGGCCAAGATGCATGTGGCCGAGGAAACCGTGCGCCGGTGGTTGCGTAAGGCTCAGGTCGACGCTGGCGAGCGTACGGGCACCACCAGCGCCGAGCATGCGGAGATCCGTCGGCTCAAGCGTGAGCTCGCCGAGGCCTGCCGGGCCAACGAGATCCTCAAAGCCGCGTCGGCGTTTTTTGCCGCAGAGCTCGACCGCCCCACGACGAAATGATCGCGTTCATCGACACCTATCGCGGCCAGTTCGGGGTTGAGCTCATCTGCCGCACCCTGGGTGCCACACTCGTGGGCTGGATCACCTCGCGTGGCTATCGTGCCGCCAAATCCCGTGCAGTATCGGCACGTTCGATCAGCGACGCGCAACTGGTCGACACCATCAGGACCCTACACAAGCAGAATTTCTCGGTGTATGGGGTGAAGAAAATGCATGCTGTCGCTTGCCAAGGTGATGGGACCACCTGATTGCCAGGGGGATGGGACCACCGTGGCGCGTTATTGAGGATGCTCGTTGGCCTGGTCTGGGTCAAGCTGGCCGGGCGGGTGCGTTGGCGGTAGGACGGTCCTTCGATGACCAGGGTGTGGGCGGTGGCGGTGAGGCGGTCGATCGCTGATTGAGCCAGCAGGGTGTCGGCGGTCATGGTCAGCCATTCGGCGGGTTCTCGGTTCGAGGTCACGATGGTGGTCTTGGCGCGGTGGCGTTCGACGATGATTTCGTAGAAGTCGCTGGTCTCGGTGGCGCCGAGCGGGCGCAGGGCGAAGTCGTCGATGATGAGGACGTCGATGGCGGTCAGGCGGCGGATTTCGGTGTCGACGGTGTTGTCGAGGCGGGCGGCGCGCAGCCGGGTGAACAGTTTGTCCGATCGGGCGAACAGTACGGTGTGGCGTCGTCGAATTGCCATGTGCCCCAATGCTGTTGCCAGGTGTGTTTTGCCGACGCCGACGGGGCCGAGGATAATCGCGGATTGGCCTGCGTCAAGGAATCGCAGGGAGGTCAGGTCCCCGAGCAGGGTGCGGTCATAGCGCAAGTCCTCTTGTGTGGTCTAGGTGTCGAACCGCATGCTCGGGTCGAGTCCGGCCTTGGCGGATCGTAGTGCCGCGGAACGGGATTCGCGTCGGGTGACCTCGTCGGCGAGCAGTGTTTCGAGGAACCCGATGTGGCTGAGCTTGTGTTGACGGGCCAGGGCGGCGCGGTCGGGCAGTGTGTCGGCCAGGGCACCGAGTTTGAGGGTCTTCAGTAGCCGGAGCAGGTCGGTGCCGACCGGGTCTGCGGCGCTGCGGGGGGTGCTGGTCATGTCAGTTCTCCTCGGCGGGGGTGTTGGGGACAATGGTCAAAGTGTTTGTGGTGGTGGTGAATTCGGCTGGATCGCGGGCGAATCGGGTGGCGCCCTGCCCGACGGCTTGTGGTAGTGCCGGGGCGGTGTTCTCGGTGGCCCGCTCCAGCATGGAAGCGATCTTGTTGACCGAGACGACATCGAGCTCCAGTGACAGCGCGCACGCCGCCTCGACCCGGTCGGCGCCGTAGCGGCGCACCAAGCCCTGCAGCCGGTAGACGGTGCGCATCCGGGTCCATGGCAGCGGGTCATCCAGGATGCGTTCGGCGTAGATCCCGATGTTCGGACCGGCCGCGGCGCAGGTGGCGATCAGCGCGGACAAGTCCCGCAGTGCGTACCCGGCCTTGTGCTCGGGCAGATCGTCGCGGTCGGTGCTGCGCCCCCCTGGGCGTTGGCGGGGATGGATTTCACCAGTGTGCCGCGGTGGTAGAACTTGACCAGCTCACTGTCGGCACGCACATCCAGCGTGGTGCCGATCCACTGCTCGGGCAGCGAGTACAACGCTTTGCCGACCTCGGCGTGAAAATCCTTGTGCACCTTCACCTGTTTGAACACCGGTACGTCGTAGGCTCCCGGCGCCGGCAGCAGCACCGGGGCTTCCTCGGCGGTGAACACCTCCAGTGGGCGCGCGCAGGTGGTGCCGTGGATACGGCTACCAGCGGTCCGTGCGCACCACGTCGCCGCGGCCTGCTGCGCCGCATCGAGACTGGTGAAAGTCTCACCGTCCCAAAAGTTTCGGCGCACATGCTGCACCACGCGTTCCACCCGGGGTTTGTCTTTCGGGGACCGCACCCGCGCCGGGTCGGTGAGGAACCCGGCATGGGCGGCGTAGTCGAGCCACCCCTGGGTGAATCGCGGATTGAGCGCGTCCGCGGCGGCGATCACCGGTTTCAAGTTGTCGGGGATCAGCACCGCGAACACACCCCCGAAAAACGCCCACGCCGCCTGGGCGCCGGCGATCACCGCGGCCAGGGTCTGCGAATAGGACAGCCACACGAACATGTGACGGGAGTACACGGCGGTGAAGATCAACGCATGCACCCGCCGGCGCCGTCCATCGGTGGCGTCGGTGAGCATCCCGAGATAGCCGAAATCGATCTGGCACTCGATCCCCGGGTCACCGTCAGCGACCCGCACGGTGGTGTCTTTGCGGCCGAAACCGCAACGCTCACTGGCGAATCGGTGCAATGTGCGATACGGCACCACACAGCCCTGCCGGGCTAACAGGGTATGGATCTTGGTGACCGTCAACGGCCGCTGCTCACCCTTACCGGCCACCCACGCGCGGATCTGCTCCTCGAACGCGACGAGTTGCTCCCACGCCGCACCATGGCCGTTCAGACGGGCCGGACGCACCGCTTCGGCGACCGCCCCGACCAACCCGTCATCGATGGCGCTCACGTCGTCACTGCGGCGTAACCCGGCCGCCTGGGCGGCCTCGACGTAGCGGCGCACCGTTTTTCGGTCCACGCCGCAATGAGCGGCGATGGTGCGGTATCCAGGTGCGGGCAGCCCCGCCACCCCCAGCCACACCCGAAGTACTTCCCTGATCTCGTTCACACTGACCTCCCGAAAAGCCATGCCGCCGACCTCCGTGACTTGCGCTGTCACGGCGATCGAACGAACAAATGAAGGGACCACCGACGCGGCGCGCCGGTGGTCCCATAACCGGCAATCCAGGTGGTCCCATCACCCTGGCAAAAATCAGATCAGAGTGGTCCCAAGCTCATGGCAGGCGACACATGCTCTGATGCGGCGGGAAGGCTACGCCGTCGGCCGTGAACAGACCCGCCGGCTGATGCGCCTGGCCGGGGTACGCGGAGTGCACCGCGGGCGGCGGGTGTTCACCACCCACGTCGATCCTGATCTGACCAAACCGAAGGACCTGGTGAAGCGCAATTTCTTTGCCACCCAACCGAATCAGCTGCGGGTGGTCGACATCACCTAATGGGAGAGTCGGATTTCGTTCCGACACGCAGGAGGCGAACCGGCAGGGGTCACTGAGATTTCACCGATCCGGGCGCAGTCTGGCCGGTGAGCTGCCGGCAGGTGATCACTGCATGTGATGACACGGACGCGTCAGAGATCTCTTATGTAGACGGTGACCCTGCCGGTCCGCCACGAGGTACGTGATCGGCTAGTGAGATGCCGCGCCATCGAGCGCTGTCCATTAGGTCGCCGCACCAGCCTCGAGCTCAACGAAGGAGAACACGCGGCAACTGGAACGGAGACAACTACATGACGCTGACCTGCGGGGTCGACTGGGCCGAGGTGGTGCTTGGCCAACGGCCAGATGTGGGACGACATCGCTGCCTGGCCACACCGAGAGCAGGAAAATCCGGCCGCTGCTTGACAACTCACTCGCGTGGGATGTCTACGTCCGATTGGCCGGCGGGGCGTTCGTGGACACCGCGTTCGCCATCGACGCCTACGCCGGGCGGATCGTGGGCTGAGAATGCGCCACCGGCAACACCGACATATTGGTGCGGACCACCATCACCCAGGCCGCAGCACTGCGGGTTGTTCGAGTGCTTCCTTCCAGTTGGTGACCACCTGCCCTTCCACGAGGCGTCCAGGGGCTGTGCGGCCCTGTTTCTGGCCGCGTTCCTTGGCCCGCTCGGCGGCGCGTTTGTCTTCGATGTTGCAGATCGCCAGCCACAGCAATTTGACCACTGCGGCGTCGTTGGGGAACTGGCCGCGGTGCTTGATGATCTTGCGCAACTGATATTCAACGACTCGATTGAGTTGGTCGTGTAGATCACCCGGCGCAGCTCGGGCGGGAACGCCAAAAACGGGATGAACTGCTCCCATGCCCGTTCGAAAACCATTGTCACCGTTGGGTTCTTCTTCCCCAGCTCCGAGGCGGCGAACGCGTCCAACTCGACGCGGGCAGCGTCGGCATCGGCTGCGGTGTAGATCGGCTTGAGCGCCGCGGCCACGGCCTTGCGGTCGCCGTAGGACACGAACCGCAGCGCGTTGCGGAGTCAGGTGCACCACGCAGGTCTGCACCGCGGCCTGCGACCAGGTCGCGGCGATCGCCTCCGGAAAGCCCGTGAGCCCGTCGCAGCACACGATCAGCACGTCCTTGACACCCCGATTGGCCAGGTCCGCGCACACCGACGCCCAGAACGAGGCACCTTCATTGGGCTGGACCCAGATCCCCAGAACGTGCTTGACCCCGGCCATATCCACGCCCACCGCGATGTGCGCGGCCTTGTTGCGGGTGTGGCCACCGTCTTTGACCTTCACGATCATCGCGTCGAGGTAGATCACCGGATACAGCGGCTCCAACGGCCGGCGCTGCCAGGCCAGCACCTCATCGGAGATCTCTCGTCGACGATCTTGGAGATCGTCTCGTGCGACACTTCGGTCCCGATCGTCGACGCGAGGTGAAATGTTGTTCAGCTGTGGTGCGGCGGGACGTTTTCCCGTAGCCAGCGATCCCGGTCACCATCCCCCGAATCTGGCTGATCGTTACATTCGTCCCGGGTAACGTCCGGCAAAACGTCGCCGAACACCTTGTTAACTAGGTCGCGCGAGGGCTGTGTATCGCTCATCACAAGCCACCACGAGTGTGATCAAGATCACACCTTTGCCAAATTGAAGGGTTCAGGTGGGACGAGCCCATGACCACTCCGTTCGACCATCGAGCCCCATGGGAGCTCAGCTATCAGATGTCCAGGCTGGACAGCTGCGCGATGATGTACGCCGCCAACGGCCCCAGCGTCGCCATACCGTCGCGCACCGACGCACGCGAGCCGGCGATGTTGACCACCAGCGTGCTTCCCGAGACGCCGGCAAGGCCGCGCGACAGGCCCGCGTCCGAGATACCGGCCGCCAACCCCGACGACCGCAGCGCCTCGGCGATACCGAGTAGCTCGCGATCGAGCATGGTGCGGGTGGCTTCGGGAGTCACATCCCGGGGGCTGACGCCGGTGCCACCGACGGAGATGACGAGATCGACACCACCGATCACCGCGGTGTTGAGGGCGTTGCGAATCTCGATCTCATCGGCGGGGACCACGACGACGCCGTCGACGAGGAAGCCGGCCTCACCGAGCAGTTCGGTGACCAACGGGCCGCTGTGATCCTCTTCGCCGTGCGCGGTCCGGTCATCCACGACCACGACGAGAGCGCGCCCGGCCAATTCCCCTGCCTGTTCCATGCCTGTCACCGTATATCCCGCCTCTGACATCGAACTCGGCCCTGCACTCATCACTGTTGCGCCTTTCCCAGGGTCACCTGAACGGTCTGCGGTTTGCCCGCGGTGTCGAGGTAGGTCAACGTGACCTTGTCGCCGGGCGCCTTCGAGCGCACGGCAGCTACCAGCGCGTCGGCGCTGCTGATCACCCGGTCGTCCACCTTGGTCACCACCACACCACTCGGCAGACCGGCCGACTGAGCCGCCCCACCGTTGGTGACGTCGACGATCTTGGCCCCGTCGATGGCCTTGTCATTACCCACCTGCACGCCGAGCGACGCATGGCTGGCGATGCCGTTCTTGATCAGCTCGTCGGCGATGCGCTTGGCCTGGTCCACCGGAATGGCGAAGCCCAGGCCGATCGAACCGCTCTGCGACTGGCCGGAATCCCCGCCGAGCGTCGCGATCGCCGAGTTGATGCCGACCAGCTCGCCGCTCATGTTGACGAGCGCGCCACCGGAGTTGCCGGGGTTGATCGCGGCGTCGGTCTGGATGGCGTCCAGCACGGTGTTCTGGTTCTTGGCATCGCCGCCGGCGGCGACGGGGCGATTCAGCGAGCTGATGATGCCCTCGGTCACCGTGCCCTGCAGACCCAGCGGCGAACCGACGGCCACCACCTGCTGACCCACCACCAGGTTGGACGACGATCCCAGCGCGATGGGCGTCAGGCCCGAGACGCCCTTGGCCCGCACGACTGCGATGTCACTGCTCGGATCCGTCCCGACGATCTGGAACGTCGCGGTGCTACCGGTGTTGAACGTGACCTTGGTCTGCACCGGCGGAGCCCCGGGCGGCGGGGCGTCTTTGGCACCGGCCACCACGTGGTTGTTGGTGAGGATGAGCCCGTCGGCGGACAGGATGATGCCCGAGCCCTCCTCGGAGGCCCGGCCCATGTCGGTCTCGAGTTTCACGACACTGGGCACCACCTTGGCGGCGACCTGCTCCACCGAACCGATCGGCGCATTCCCGGCGTGCTGTCCGCGCGCCGAACCGCCCAACGAGGTCGAGCTGCTCGAGTAGTCGGGCTGCGCCAGCATCACGATGCCGCCGCCGATACCCGCGGACACCAGTGCCACCGCCGCCATACCGGCGATCAGAGGCCCTGTGCGGGAACGGTTTTGCGGCCGGGGCGCGATCGAAGGCCGGCCGTTCGGCGACCCGTTGCGATAGGGGTCGTACGGCTGCGTGCCGTACTGGCCCGTCGAGTACTGGCCGGTGGCGTACGAACCGGTCTGGTGCTGCCCCGTCTGGTACTGACCGGTCGAGTAGCTGCCCGTGGGGTACTGCCCGGTGTTCTGTTGCTGGCCGGCGTAGCGCCAGTCGTACGACGACCCCTGCTGCGGCGACGCGCCGTAGCCAGGTGCGGACTGATAGGAATCAGGACGCCGACCGGACTCGGGCTGCTGCGAGTACCTCGGGTGATTCGTCATTACTGGTCGACACTCTTCCTGTATTTCCGATCCGTTGCCGGGACAACGAACGACATGACCCGACGGTGCCCTTTCGGGCTGAGAATCCACTGAGACACCACAGGCCGCACCCTAGACTTCCTCCCCCGTCCGGGCAGGTTCATTTTCCGTGGTCACGCCCGTTACGTCCAGCCCAGAGGGCCGGTGTGTTGCGGTCACGCCCGAGGGCCGTCCCGGCAACACGAGATGGATCGACGTGCCCGGCGGCGACCCGCCCGGCACGGTGTCCTCGATCCGCAGTGCGCCACCATGTTTGAGCACAACCTGCTTGACGATGGCCAGCCCGAGACCGGAACCGGGCATCGCCCGTGCCGTCGTCGACCGGTAGAAGCGCTCGAACACCAGCGCCCGCTCCTGCGGCGGGATACCCGGCCCCCAGTCGGACACCACGAGCTCGGCGTGCGTCGGATTGATGCGCCCGAGCCGGACCACCACCACCGAGCCGGCCGGACTCCACTTGGCGGCGTTGTCGAGCAGGTTCAGCACCGCCCGGGACAACCCGGCCCCGTCGCCGTACACCTGCCAGCCGGCGATGTCGACGTCGAAGTCAATGTCGTTGCGGCGGCGGCGAACTCGTTCCAGACTGCGCTCGACGACCTCGGCCATCTCGACGGGCTCGTGGACCGTCACCGCGGCGTCGTCGCGGGTCAGGTCGACCAGGTCGCCGACGAGCGTGGACAGCTCCTCGATCTGGGCGATGACGTCGGACTGCAGACCCGCCATCTCCTCCTCGGGGAACGGCGGCGCACCGGGTGCCATGGCCGCCATCAGCAGTTCGACATTGGTCCGCAGTGACGTCAGCGGTGTGCGCAACTCATGCCCGGCATCCGACACCAACCGGGCCTGCCGGTCTCTCGACTCGGCGAGCGCCCGCAACATCATGTTGAAAGCCTCTGTCAGCCTGGCCAATTCGTCATTGCCGTACACCGGGATGGGGCGCAGATCATCGGTGCGGGCCACGCGTTCGGTGGCCTCAGTCAACCGGGCCACGGGTCTCAGCCCGGTCCGCGCGACCGTGCCACCGGCGATCGCGGCGACGGCCATGCCGATTCCACCCACGATGAGCAAAATGGTGCCCAGCCGTTTGAGCACCTGGCTGGTGGGCCAGAGATTCTTCGAGATCAGCAGCGAGTTACCCGACTGCAGATGCACCGCCAGCACGCGCTGATAGTTGGTGGTACGCAACGACATCAGCAGCTTGCCGGCGATGACGTCCTTCTCCGGCGTCCCGAGCGGCAGCGTCTGCCCCTGCTGATTCGCGGTGTAGATCGACTGGCCCGGGATGACGTACATCGCGTTGACGTCCGAGTAGGCGGTGCCCTCGATGGCCTTGCCGGGGTCGACGGCCAGGGAACCGCTCTCGATGAGCAGTTGCGCGCGGCTGTGCAACTGGTTGTCGATGTCGCCGTACAGCGCCTTGGACACCACCACGTACACCGCGACCGACATGAGGACGACGACCATCGCCACCATCGACATCGCGAGCAGCATGACGCGCCATTTCAGCGACACCGAGCTGGCGTCGTGTTGCACCGTGCCGTCCGGCGTCGTCGCCGGCATCTGCGGCACTTCCCGCATCTTCCGATCCACGGTTGCGCGAAGCTTGTCGAGCATCAGGGCGGCGTCTCACGCAGCACGTAACCCACGCCGCGCACGGTATGGATCAGGCGTGGTTCTCCCTCGGCCTCGGTCTTGCGGCGCAGGTACCCGACGTAGACCTCGAGGGCATTGCCCGACGTCGGAAAATCGAAGCCCCACACCTCTTCGAGGATCCGGCTGCGGCTGAGTACCCGGCGCGGGTTGTGGATGAGCATCTCGAGCAGCGAGAACTCGGTGCGGGTCAGGCTGATCGACCGGGACCCCCGGGTGACCTCGCGGGTCACCGGATCGAGGCTGAGGTCGGAAAACGTCAACGCCGCCGACTCGGCGCCGTCGGCGGGGCCGGTACGGCGGAGCAGGGCCCGCATCCGGGCCAGGAGCTCCTCGAGCGCGAAAGGCTTCGGCAGGTAATCGTCGGCACCGGCGTCGAGGCCGGCCACCCGCTCATCGATCGAGTCACGGGCGGTCAGCATCAGCACCGGAAGGTCGTCACCGCTGCTGCGCAGCTGACGGCAGACACCGCGGCCGTCGAGCCGGGGCATCATGTCGTCGAGCACGACAGCGTCGGGCCGGTCGCTGGAGATGCGCTCCAGCGCCTCGACACCGTCTTGCGCCAGTTCGACCGAGTACCCGTTGAAAGTCAGTGACCGACGCAGTGATTCGCGTACAGCGCGGTCATCGTCGACTACAAGGATTCGCACAGGCACAGTCTCACCCCACCATCTGAGAGCGGACTGAGAAGGCGCGCCACGCGGGCGCGAGAAAAACCGTCAGTCGGTTCAGGCGCGGCGGTCGAGGTCGATCAGACCCAGACGCGCGGCCTTGAGCAGGCGACGCGGCACCTTGTGTGCCTGACCTGCGACGTTCACGTTGACCAGGCCAGTGGCCTCGGCCTTCCACTGCGCGCGACGGCTACGGGTGTTCGAGCGCGACATCCTGCGCTTGGGCACAGCCATGATGTGCACCTCTCTGACTAAACGGAATTGCTTGCGGTCGGCCGCGTCGCGAACAAATAGGGCCTGGGGGCGCTCTATTGCTTCTCGCGTGCGCAGCGATTGCACCTCAGGATAGCCGTCGACCTGCGTAGGCTCCAAAACGTCGCCCCAACCGGGCAACACGCAACCCCCAGCCCCCTTGACTCGGTACCGCTAGTACCGACTAACCTCCCTACCGGTTGGTTGAACGACGGGAGTGTGTGTGACATCACCAGCAGTCCGGATCGGTAACTGCTCAGGGTTCTATGGCGACCGGCTGGCGGCGATGCACGAGATGCTCGCCGGGGGTGAGCTGGACTACCTGACCGGCGACTACCTCGCCGAGCTGACCATGATGATCCTCGCGCGGGACCGGGCCAAGAACCCCGACCTCGGGTACGCCAAGACCTTCCTGCGCCAACTGGAGCAGTCCCTCGGCCTCGCCCTGGACAAGGGCGTGAAGATCGTGGCCAACGCCGGCGGCCTCAATCCGGCGGGCCTGGCAGCAGCGGTACGCGCCCTGGCCGACAAGCTCGGGCTGTCGGTCAACGTGGCACACGTCGAGGGCGACGATCTCGTGGCGCGCGCTGACGAGCTCGGCTTCGGCACCCCGCTGTCGGCCAACGCCTACCTCGGCGCCTGGGGCATCGTGGACTGCCTGAAGTCCGGCGCCGACGTCGTCGTCACCGGCCGGGTCACCGACGCCTCGGTGATCGTCGGACCGGCCGCCGCCCACTTCGGCTGGGCCCGAACCGACTACGACGCACTCGCCGGTGCCATCGCCGCCGGCCACGTCATCGAATGCGGCACGCAGGCCACCGGTGGCAACTTCAGCTTCTTCACCGAGATTCCCGACCTCATCCGCCCCGGTTTCCCGCTGGCGGAGATCTCCGCCGACGGGTCGTCGGTGATCACCAAGCACCCCGGCACCGGCGGACGCGTCAGCGTCGACACCGTCACCGCGCAGCTGCTGTATGAGATCACCGGCGCGCGTTACGCCAACCCCGACGCGACCCTGCGGGTCGACTCGCTGGAGCTGACGTCCGACGGCGCGGACCGGGTCCGCATCTCCGGCGTCCGCGGCGAGGCGCCGCCGCCCACGTTGAAGGTGTCGCTCAACAGCATCGGCGGCTTCCGCAATGCGGCGTCGTTCATCCTCACCGGACTCGACATCGAAGCGAAGGCCGATCTGCTGCAGCGCCAGCTGGAAGCCAGCATCACGGCGCGCCCGGCCGAGTTGCAGTGGACGCTGGCCCGGACCGACCATCCCGACGCCGACACCGAGGAGCGCGCCAGCGCGCTGCTGCACTGCGTGGTGCGCGACCCCGATCCGGCCAAGGTCGGCCGCCAATTCTCCGCGGCGGCAGTCGAACTCGCGCTGGCCAGCTACCCGGGATTCACCACCACCGCACCCCCGGGAGACGGCCAGGTGTACGGCCTGTTCAAGCCCGGATACGTTGACGCGACCCTGGTGCCGCACGTGGCGGTGCTGGCCGACGGCACCCGGGTCGACATCGAGCCGTCCGCGCAGACGCTGGAGTTGGGGCCCGTCGCCGACCCGGCCCTGCCGGACCCGCTGCCGGCCGGGCCGAGCCGTCGAGCACCGCTGGGCACCATCGCCGGGGCCCGCAGCGGCGACAAGGGCGGGTCCGCGAATGTCGGTGTCTGGGTCCGCACCGATGCCCAATGGCGTTGGCTGGCACACACATTGACGGTCGAGAAGCTGCGTGAACTCCTCCCCGAGGCGGCCGAGCTGCCCGTCACCCGGCACCTGCTGCCCAACCTGCGCGCCGTCAACTTCGTCATCGAGGGGATCCTCGGCGAAGGCGTCGCGTACCAGGCCCGATTCGACCCCCAGGCCAAGGGCCTCGGGGAATGGCTACGAACCCGTCATCTCGACATCCCGGAGGAACTGATCTCGTGAGCATCTGGACCACGCCCGAACGTGACGCACTGCGAAAGACGGTGCGCGCGTTCGCCGAACGCGAGATCCTGCCCCACGTCGACGAGTGGGAGCGCAGCGGCGAGCTGCCCCGTTCGCTGCACGAGGCAGCCGGCGCGGCCGGCCTGTTGGGCGCCCAGGCACCCGAATCCGTCGGTGGCGGGGGCGGCGACGGTGCCGACGCCGTGATCGTCTGCGAGGAACTGCATTACGCCGGCGTGCCCGGCGGCGTCTTCGCGTCGCTGTTCACGTGCGGCATCTCCACGCCGCACATGATCGCCTCCGGCGATCAGCGGCTGATCGACACCTACGTGCGACCGACGTTGCAGGGCAAGATGATCGGCTCACTGGCCATCACCGAACCCGGCGGCGGCTCCGACGTCGGGCACCTGACCACCCGCGCCGACCGCGACGGCGACGACTTCATCATCAACGGCGCCAAGACCTACATCACCTCCGGTGTGCGGGCCGACTATGTCGTGACCGCAGTGCGCACGGGAGGCCCTGGCGCAGCGGGTGTTTCGCTGATCGTGGTGGACAAGGACACGCCGGGCTTCACCGTCAGCCGCAAGCTGGAGAAGATGGGCTGGCGTTCGTCGGACACCGCCGAGCTGTCCTACGTCGACGTCCGCGTCCCGGCCGCCAACCTCGTCGGGCCCGAGAACTCCGGCTTCCTGCAGATCGCGGGCGCCTTCGTCTCCGAGCGGGTCGGCCTCGCCGCCCAGGCGTATGCGAGCGCGCAGCGCTGCCTGGACCTGACCGTGCAGTGGTGCCGGGACCGCGAGACGTTCGGCCGGCCGCTCATCACGCGGCAGTCGGTGCAGAACACCCTCGCCGAGATGGCGCGGCGCATCGACGTCGCCCGGGTGTACACGCATCACCTGGTCGAGCGGGAGCTCGCCGGTGAGACGAACCTGATCGCCGAGGTCTGTTTCGCGAAGAACACGGCCGTCGAGGCCGGTGAGTGGGTGGCCAATGCGGGCGTCCAGTTGTTCGGCGGCATGGGCTACATGGCCGAGTCGGAAATCGAACGGCAGTACCGCGACATGCGCATCATCGGCATCGGCGGCGGCACCACCGAGATTCTCACCTCGCTGGCTGCCAAGACGTTGGGATTCCAGTCATGACCGCCCTCAAATCTCGGCTCGACACCGCGGCGGCGGGCTACACCGAAGCAGCCGCGGCGATGACGGCCAAGCTCACCGAGCTGGATGCCGAACACGCCAAGGCGCTGGCCGGAGGCGGCGCGAAATACGTTGACCGCCACCATGCCCGCGGCAAGCTGACCGCGCGCGAGCGCATCGAGCAGCTCGTGGATCCGGACTCGCCGTTCCTGGAGCTCAGTCCGCTGGCTGCGTGGGGCAGCGACTTCGTCGTCGGTGCCAGCCTCGTCACCGGTATCGGTGTCGTCGAGGGCGTCGAGTGCCTGATCGTTGCCAACGATCCGACCGTCAAGGGCGGCACGAGCAATCCGTGGACGCTCAAGAAGATCCTGCGCGCCAACCAGATTGCCCGCGAGAACCGGCTGCCGGTGATCTCGATGGTCGAGTCGGGCGGCGCGGATCTGCCCACGCAGAAGGAAATCTTCATTCCCGGCGGCGCGATGTTCCGCGACCTCACCCGGCTGTCGGCGGAGGGCATCCCGACCATCGCGTTGGTGTTCGGCAACTCGACCGCCGGCGGCGCCTACATCCCCGGCATGTCCGACCACGTGGTGATGATCAAGGAACGCTCCAAGGTGTTCCTGGCCGGCCCGCCGCTGGTCAAGATGGCCACCGGCGAGGAATCCGACGACGAATCCCTCGGTGGCGCCGAAATGCACTCCCGCACCTCGGGTCTCGGCGACTACTTCGCGCAGGACGAGCTCGACGCCATCCGCATCGGCCGGCGCATCGTGGCCCGGCTGAACTGGCGCAAGCAGGGCCCGACGCCGGCGCCGGTGGTGCCGCCGCTGTATCCCGAAGACGAACTGCTGGGCATCGTCGGCGCCGATCTGCGCATCCCGTTCGATCCGCGCGACGTCATCGCCCGCATCGTCGACGGCTCGGACTTCGACGAGTTCAAGCCGCTGTACGGCTCGTCGCTGGTGACCGGCTGGGCCAACCTGTGGGGCTACCCGGTCGGCATCCTGGCCAACGCGCGCGGCGTGTTGTTCAGCGAGGAATCACAGAAGGCGACCCAGTTCATCCAGCTGGCCAACCGGTCCGACACGCCATTGCTGTTCCTGCACAACACGACCGGCTACATGGTCGGCAAGGCGTACGAGGAAGGCGGGATGATCAAGCACGGCTCGATGATGATCAACGCCGTCTCCAATTCGAAGGTGCCACACATCTCGCTGCTCATCGGCGCCTCCTACGGCGCCGGCCACTACGGCATGTGCGGCCGGGCCTACGACCCACGGTTCCTGTTCGCCTGGCCCAGCGCGAAATCCGCGGTGATGGGCGGCGCGCAGCTGGCCGGCGTGCTTTCCATCGTCAGCCGCGCGGCCACCGAAGCCCGCGGCGGCCAGGTCGATGAAGCCGCCGATGCCGCATTGCGTGCCGCCGTCGAAGCGCAGATCGACGCCGAATCACTGCCGGCGTTCCTGTCCGGCCGGCTCTACGACGACGGCATAATCGACCCCCGCGATACCCGCACCGTGCTGGGAATGTGCTTGTCCGCCATTGCCAATGCGCCGATCGAGGGGACGTCGAATTTCGGCGTCTTCCGGATGTGACCGTGATGAGCGCTCGCGCGAAGAACAGAAAGCACAGCGATGATTCATAAAGTCTTGGTCGCCAACCGCGGTGAAATCGCCCGCCGGGTGTTCGCCACCTGCCGCCGGCTCGGCATCGGCACCGTCGCGGTGTACACCGACCCCGACGCGGCCGCCCCGCACGTCGCCGAGGCCGACGACCGCGTGCGCCTGGAGGGTCGCACCGGTTATCTCGATGCCGCCCAGCTGATCGCCGCGGCCAAGGCGTCCGGCGCCGACGCGATTCACCCCGGCTACGGATTCCTCTCGGAGAACCCGGATTTCGCGGCCGCGGTGCAGGACGCCGGGCTGACGTGGATCGGTCCGCCGGTGGCCGCCGTGCAGGCCATGGGTTCCAAGATCGAGGCCAAGAAGCTGATGTCTGCGGCCGGCGTTCCGGTGCTGACCGAGCTGGACCCCGACACCGTCACCGCCGACCAGCTGCCGGTACTGATCAAGGCCTCTGCCGGCGGCGGCGGTCGCGGCATGCGGGTGGTGCGCGAATTGTCCGCGCTGCCGGCCGAAGTCGCGGCCGCACAGCGCGAGGCGCAGTCCGCGTTCGGCGATCCGACGGTGTTCTGCGAGCGCTACCTGGCCAGTGGCCACCACATCGAGGTCCAGGTGATGGCCGATGCGCACGGCACGGTCTGGGCCGTCGGCGAGCGTGAGTGCTCCATTCAGCGGCGACACCAGAAGGTGATCGAGGAAGCGCCGTCCCCGCTCGTCGAGCGGACGCCGGGCATGCGCGCCAAGCTGTTCGAGGCGGCCCGACTGGCGGCCACCGCGATCGGGTACACCGGTGCCGGCACCGTCGAGTTCATGTCCGACGGAGGTGGCGACTTCTTCTTCCTGGAGATGAACACCCGCCTGCAGGTCGAGCACCCGGTCACCGAGGAGACCACCGGACTGGATCTGGTCGAACTGCAATTGGACGTGGCCGACGGTGGTGCGCTCGCAGCGGAACCGCCCGCGACGCAAGGACATTCGATCGAGGCCCGGCTCTACGCCGAGGATCCGGCCAAGGACTGGCAGCCGCAGGCCGGCACGGTGCACCGATTCGAGGTACCGGGTGTGCGGACCGAGTTCAGCCTTTTGGGTCGGGCCGGAACGCGCGTCGACTCCGGCATCGTCGACGGTTCGGTGGTGTCGGTGTTCTACGACCCGATGCTGGCCAAGGTGATCTCGTTCGCGCCGACGCGCGACCGGGCCGCGGCGATCCTCGCCGATGCGTTGTCCCGCGCGCGCATCCACGGTCTGCGCACCAACCGCGACCTGTTGGTGAATGTGTTGCGGCACCCCGCGTTCCTGGCCGGTGACACCGACACCGCGTTCTTCGACACACACGGCCTGGCCGAACTGGCGGCACCGGCGGACACCGACGTCGCGCTGGCCGCCGTCGCCGCGGCCCTGGCCGATGCGGCACACAACCGCGCCACGGCAACGGTTTTCGCCGCGGCACCGAGTGGTTGGCGGAACCTCGCGTCGGGCTACCAGAGCCGTACGTACAGTGACGCGGCCGGCGCCGAACACCAGGTGCGGTACCGATACGCGCGCGCCGGCGTCGAGCTGCCCGACCGCGACGACGTCACCGTCGTGACCGCCGATCCCACTCGAGTGGTGTTGTCGGTCAACGGAGTTGAACGTTCGTTCGACGTCGCCCGATACGGTGCCGACGTTTTCGTCGACTCCCCCGCCGGTGCCGTCCACCTCGTGGCCCAGCCGCGATTCCCGGACCCGGACGCGGCGGTCGCGCAGGGCTCGCTGCTGGCGCCGATGCCCGGACTCGTGGTCCGGGTCGGTGCGGCCATCGGTGACTCGGTCACCGCCGGCCAGCCCCTGATCTGGCTGGAAGCCATGAAGATGGAACACACCATCGCCGCACCGGATTCCGGTGTGCTCACCGAACTCAACGTGCAACCCGGCCAACAGGTCGATGTCGGCGCTGTGCTGGCCCGGGTCGAAACCCCAGAAGGAGAATGACCATGTCTTTCATCGAATCCGACGAGCGCAAGGCGCTCCGCGAGGCCGTCGTCGCGATGGCCTCGAAGTTCGGCCAGGACTACTTCCTGGAGAAGGCCCGCGCCGGCCAGCACACCGACGAATTGTGGGCCGAGGCAGGCAAGCACGGCTTCCTGGGCGTCAACATGCCCGAGGAGTATGGCGGTGGCGGTGCCGGCATGTACGAGCTGAGCCTGGTCATGGAAGAGATGGCCGCCAACGGCTGTCCGCTGCTGATGATGGTGGTCTCGTCGGCCATCAACGGCACCATCATCTCCAAGTACGGCACCGAAGATCAGAAGAAGCGCTGGGTGCCGGGTCTCGCGGACGGCTCGCTCACCATGGCCTTCGCGATCACCGAACCCGACGCCGGCTCCAACAGCCACCGCATCACCACGACGGCGCGCCGCGACGGCGGCGACTGGATCCTGTCCGGCCAGAAGGTCTTCATCTCGGGCATCGACCAGGCCGACGCCGTGCTGGTCGTCGGGCGCACCGAGGACCACAAGACCGGCAACCTCAAGCCGGCACTGTTCGTGGTCCCAACCGATGCACCGGGCCTGAGCTGGACCAAGATCGAGATGGAGATCATCAGCCCCGAGAGCCAGTTCCAGGTGTTCCTGGACGAGGTGCGGCTGCCCGCCGACGCGCTCGTCGGCTCCGAGGACGCCGCGATCGCGCAGCTGTTCGCGGGCCTGAACCCGGAGCGGATCATCGGTGCGGCCATGGCCGTCGGCACCGGTCGACTCGCGATCCGCACCGCGACCGAGTACGTCAAGACCCGTCAGGTCTGGAAGGTGCCGATCGGTTCGCACCAGGGCATCTCGCACCCGCTGGCTCAGATCCACATCGAGCTCGAGCTGGCCAAGCTGATGATGCAGAAGGCCGCCACGCTGTACGACGCCGGTGACGACTTCGGTGCCGCCGAAGCCGCCAACATGGCCAAGTACGCCGCAGGCGAGGCCTCGGTCCGCGCGGTCGACCAGGCCGTGCAGTCGCTCGGCGGCAACGGCCTGACGAAGGAGTACGGCATCGCCGCCGCGGTCACGGCGTCGCGACTGGCGCGCATCGCTCCGGTCAGCCGTGAGATGGTGCTTAACTTCGTGGCGCAGACCTCGCTGGGTCTGCCGCGCTCGTACTGACAGGAAAGTCTCATGACCGCACTGGTCCACTACTCCGTCGAAAACGGTGTCGCCCGGCTGACGCTGGACTCACCGCACAACCGCAATGCGATGTCGACCGCGCTGGTGGACCAGTTGCGGCAGGGCCTCACCGATGCTGCGGACGATCCGGGCGTGCGGGTCGTGGTGCTCGGCCACACCGGCGGCACGTTCTGCGCCGGGGCCGATCTGAGTGAAGCCGCGGGTCGCGACCCCGGCGACCTGGCCACCGCGCGGGCGCTGGAGGCCGCCGGGTTGCTGCGGTCGATTCTGGAGCTGCCCGTTCCGGTGATCGCCGCGATCGATGGTCACGTCCGCGCCGGCGGCATGGGGTTGATCGGGGCCTGCGACCTCGTGGTCGCGGGCACCGCCAGTACCTTCGCCCTCACCGAGGCCAGGATCGGCGTGGCGCCCTCGATCATTTCGCTGACGCTGCTGCCGAAGATGACGGCCCGCGCGGCCGGTCGCTTCTTCGTGACAGGCGAGAAGTTCGGCGCCGAGGAAGCCGAACGCATCGGCCTGGTGACCGTCGCGACTAATGACGTACCGGCGACCGTGGCGCAGCTGACGGACGAGATCACCAAGGGTTCACCGCAGGGTCTGGCCGCATCCAAGGCACTGACCACGGCGTCGATCCTGGCCGATTTCGACCGCGACGCCGAGAAGCTGGCCAATCAGTCGGCGCAGCTGTTCGTCTCCGACGAGGCCCGGGAAGGCATGATGGCCTTCCTCCAGAAGCGGCAGCCGAACTGGAATAAGTGATCCATATCCCGTAACGGATGGGACATCGATGCGGCCACAGTTTGCCTCAACAGCCTTGCAAGTCGCTGTGATCGTCGTAGGCTCGAGTTGATGAGCACCCCAGGTTCGCGCGCACAGATGCGCGCCGCCGATACCGACCGGATCCAGGTCGCTCACCTCCTCAGCGATGCGGCCGCGCAGGGCCGGCTGCCGATGTCCGAGTACGAAGACCGGCTGAACCGCGCTTATTCCGCGCAGACGTACGCCGAACTGTCGAAGCTGAGCGCCGACCTGCCGTACATCACCACCGCGCCGTGGGAAACGGGCGGCGAATGCCATCCCGCGCCCTCGACGCTGCTGCTGGCGATCATGAGCGGATTCGAGCGCCGGGGCCGCTGGAACGTGCCGCAGCGGCTGACGTCGTTCTCACTCTTCGGTGGCGGTGTCATCGATCTGCGCTACGCCGATTTCACCTCACCGGACGTCGAGATCCACTCCTACTCGATCTTCGGCGGGCAGACCATCCTGCTGCCGCCCGAGGTCAACGTCGACGTGCACGGCGTCGGTGTCATGGGCGCTTTCGACCACCTCGGTCAGCAGGGCACCCCCGGCGCCCCGCGCGTCACCATCCGCGGCTTCTCACTGTGGGGCCGCGTCGGCATCAAGTCCAAGAAGCGCAAGCCCCCGCCCGCCGACTAGCCGCCAACTCCCCTTCCCGCGAGCGGCCGTGTTTGTACCCCGACGCGCCGTATCTCGCGTGCATTTTCGGCCCGCTCGCGGGCGACGAGCGTGCGTGTCTGCCACCAAAACGCCGTCGTAGGCGTGCGATTTCGTCACGCTCGCGGCCGACGAGCGTCCGCCTCCTGCACGGGTTCGGCGGCGTGTCGCGGTACAGACACGGCCGCTCGCGGGAAGGTGGTCAGCGACGACGCCGCCGCGAGCGCAGGTAGTCACCGACCACCGCGGCGCCCAATCCGTCGAGTTCGGGCACCACGACGCGGCCTTCGACGCGGCGAGCCACCTGGTCGATGAACCGCGCCAGGCCGGGATCGCTGCCCAACCGGAAGATCGTGATCTGCGCCCCCAGCCGGGCCACCTCGTCGAAGCTGCGCACCGTGAAGGCGATGGTGCGCGGGTGCGGCGGGTAGTCGAAGAACGTCTCGGTCCCGTTGCGGTATTGCTCGAGGTGGGCCGTCGGCTCGCCGTCGGTGACGACGAGCACCACAGGCTGCGCGTTGGGATGACGCCGCAGATGCCGGCCGGCGAGCAACAGCGCGTGGTGCAGGTTGGTGCCCTGCTCGTACACGCCTTCCAGTCCGGTGAGTTCAGCCGCCGAGACCGTGCGGGCATGCCGGCCAAATGCGATGATCTGCAACGCATCTGACCGGAACCTGGTACTCACCAGGTGATTGAGCGCCAGCGCGGTGCGCTTCATCGGCAGCCACCGGTTCTCCATGACCATCGAGAACGAGGTGTCCACCAACAGCGCCACCACGGCCTGGGTGCGGGTCTCGGTTTCCGAGATCTCGACGTCATCGACGGTGATCCGCAGGGGCCCGTCCTCGCGCGTACCAGCCTGCCGCAGTACCGCGTTGGTCAAGGTACGGGTGACGTTCCAGGGCTCGGTGTCGCCGAACTGCCACGGCCGGGTGGCGCCGGTCAGTTCACCGGCGGCACCGGCGCGACGGGTGTCCCGCTCACCGTGGCGACCCGAAAGCTGTTGTGCCACATCGCGAAGCGCCGCCTGGCCCAGCTGCCGCATCGCCTTCGGCGACAACCGCCACTGCCCGTCGGAACCGCGGTCCAGGAAGCCCTGATTCATCAGGGTGCGTTCCAGTTCCGCCAGGGCACGAGCGTCGACGGCGGCCTCGTCGCCCAGTTGCCGGGCCAGCATGTCCAGATCGACGTCGTCCATCTGGGCACCGGCGTAGCTCTGCGAGAGCTGTTCCGCCAGTTGTTCCAACTCCGCGATGTCTTCCATCGCCTGCGCGGCCTCGCCCATCCCGAGCGGGTTGTTTCCGGTGAAACTCCGCTCGCCGGTCCAGTCCTCCCCCGGGCGGGCGGCCTGCAGGTTGGCATCGAGCCGATCGAGCGCGTTCATCAGTGACGGTGATCCGAATGCCTGCTGCGCCAACGCATCCAACTCGGCGCGCTGATCGGGTGACAGGCTGTTGCGGAACCGCTGTGCGGCCGCGGCACGCTTGGCCAGCGAGTCGAGCAACTCGTCGACGTTCTGCGGGTTCTCCGGGAAGAACTGGCCGTGCTTGGCCATGAAATCCTGGAAATCCTGCTGGGTGTCTTCACCGTTGGAGTGCTTCTCCAGCAGGTTGTTCAGATCGTCGAGCATGTCGTTGACGGCCTGACGATCCTCGTCGGTGGCGTTCTGCAGCGCATCCTTCATGCCGGCGAACCGTTGGTCCAGCATCTCCCGGCCCAGCAGATCCTTGATCTGCTCGTACTTCTGCCGGGCTTCCGCCGAGCGCCAGTCGTATTCGGAGAGTTCCTGCACCGCCTTGGCCGGCGACGGCGACAGCGACTCCAACTGCAGTTCACCGAACCGCGCGTCGTCGTCGAGCGCGCGGGCCAGTTCCTTGCGCTCGGCGAGCACGGCCTCGTCGAGCAGCTTCTTGATCTCCTGCAGCGTGCCGTCAAGGTTGTTGCGCGACAGCAACTCCCGACGGCGCCGGTTGGCCTCGGCGGCCAGCCGGTCGGCGCCGCGCATGTTCTGGGTACCCCGGCGCAGCAGCTCGGACAGCGCGCGTCGGGGCGACGCGCCCTCCATGACGTCCTGTCCGATCTGCTCCAGTGCCTCCCGCAGGTCGACCGGAGGCGCCAGCGGGTCGGGCCCGCCGGTGTAGCGCGAATACCGCGAGAGGTGTTTAGCCATATACCGTTTCGCCGTCGTCGGAGGTCTTGTCGATGCGCTTGGCCAGGTACAGCGCTTCCAGCGCCAGCTCGACGGCCGCCGCCCGCTCGCCGTCGGACTGCGCGCCCAACCGGTCGGCGATCGCGTCGATCACCGGCAGGTCCGGCAGCGCGGCCAGGACGTCCTTGGCCGACACCCGCTCGCCCGTCGTGACCGGCGAATCGCCTTCCACCGCAACGACCAGGGAACCGACGTCGATGCCGCCGAGCAGCCGTTGCGCGGTGTCCGCGGTGGCCCGCCGCAGCAGGTGCTCCAGGACGGCCTGCTCGCGGCCTTCCTCACCCGACTCGAATTCCAGCTTGCCGCGCAGCACGCCGATGATGGTCTGCAGATCGACCACCCGGGCGACCGGATCCTGTTCACCCAGAATCGCGGAGCGGTGCTGGGCCGCGGCGCCGACGGTTTCGGCCGCCGCGATCGCGAACCGGGCCGAGACGCCGGAGCGCTGATCGATCGACTGCGACTCGCGCAGGTACCGGGCGAACCGGGCCAGGATCTGCAACAGGTACTCCGGGACCTCGGCGGCCAGGTGCGCTTCCTGCTTGATGACGCCGACCTCGGCGTCGAGCTCCAGCGGGTAGTGGGTGCGGATCTCGGCGCCGAAGCGGTCCTTCAGCGGCGTGATGATGCGGCCACGGTTGGTGTAGTCCTCGGGGTTGGCGCTGGCCACCACGAGCACATCCAGCGGCAGTCGCAGGGTGTAGCCACGCACCTGGATGTCGCGCTCCTCCATCACGTTGAGCATGGCGACCTGGATGCGCTCGGCGAGGTCGGGCAACTCGTTGATCGCGACGATGCCGCGGTGCGCGCGCGGGATGAGGCCGTAGGCGATGGTCTCCGGGTCGCCCAGGCTGCGTCCCTCGGCCACCTTGATGGGGTCGATGTCGCCGACGAGGTCGGCGACGCTGGTGTCGGGCGTCGCCAGCTTCTCGAAGTAGCGCTCGCTGCGGTGTTGCCAGGTGATCGGCAGGTCGTCGCCGGAGTCCGCGGCCCGGCGGATCGACTCGGGCGTGATCGGCGAGTAGGGGTGCTCGCCCAGCTCCGAGCCCGCGATGACGGGCGTCCACTCGTCCAGCAGACCGACCAGGCCGCGCAGCAGGCGGGTCTTGCCCTGCCCGCGCTCGCCGAGCAGCACGATGTCGTGCCCGGCGATCAGCGCGCGCTCCAGCTGCGGCAGGACGGTGTCCTCGAAGCCGAAGATGCCGGGCCAGACGTCGTCGCCGTCAGCCAGTGCTGCCAGCAGGTTCTCGCGGATCTCGGTCTTGATGCCCCGCTCGCGGTGGCCCGAGGCCTTGAGTTCGCCGACGGTCCTGGGCAGGTCGGCTGGAAGGTCGTTAGGTGATGTCACGACCTCCACGCTACGACGGTGCACGGTGAGCGGCAGCCCCTTGGGCTCCGGAGCTTTACCCAGTACCCTCGGTATCGTGAACTCGCTCGACTGGACTCACCGCCCCACCGACCTCGAGTTCGGCCCCGCCGCGTGGCAGAGCCGACTGCTCGGCGGTTTGACCGCGGTGTTCGTCCGACCGGTAATTGCCCTGCTCACGCTCATCGGCATGGTGGTCAACCGGTTCCATCCGGAACTGGTGCAGCGGGGCCGCTACGACATCATCGACGGGCCGTTCCGCGCGTTTCGCGCGCTGCCCGGCACCACGGTGACACCGATCAGGCTGGACGACTGCGACGCCGAATGGATCGTCGCGCCGCGCGCACAGGGTTCCGATCGCGTGATCATCTACTTCCACGGTTCGGCGCTGATCACCCTCGGGCTGAACTCACACCGGCGCTGGGCGAGCAAGCTGTCGGCAGCGACCGGCGCCCGGGTCCTGAACGTCGGCTACCGACTGGCACCGCAGGCCCTGATCGAGGACGCCATCGCCGACGGCGTGTGCGCGTACCGCATGGTGCTCGCCGCCGGCGTCGACGCGGAGAAGATCGTGTTCGCGGGCGACTCCGCCGGCGGCCTGATCGCGACCGGCACCGCACTCGCGGTACGGGACGCCGGCCTGCAGGTGCCCGCCGGCCAGATTCTGCTGTCGCCGCTGACGTCGTCCGACATGAACCTGAAGTACAACGCGATGCTCGAACACCGCGACGTGCTGTTCCCGTTCATGGCGGTGAAGTACCTCTACGACGTCTTCGCGACGAAGAACGGCACCCACCCGGTGCCGGAGATGCCCACCGAGGCCGACCTGCACGGCCTGGGACCGACGCTCCTGCAGGTCGGCAACAACGAGATGCTGCGCAACGACTCGTTCGCACTCGCCGACGCCTTGCGCGCCGCCGGGGCGCTCGCCTGGGTTCAGGTGTGGGACAAGGCGATGCACATGTTCCAGCTGAGCTTCGACGTCAACCCGGATGCCCGTAAGGCCGTCGACGAGATCGTGGACTTCTTCGAATACGCCACCACGCAGCACCAGCCCGGCGAGGTCGCGTCCTAACCGGTGGTCGGCCATTCTGCACGCAGGAAAGTGAGCAGCCTGCGCGCGGCGGGAGTGCCTGCGGTCGGCGCCCACGCCAGCGCGATCTGGCGCTGATAGCTGTTGGGCGACAACGGGATTTCGCGGACCTTACGTGAGGTGTGCTCGTCGTGCGGTAGCAACGCGATACCCATGCCACGGCCGACCAACTCGCGGATGGTCGAGAACTCCGTGATCTCCACTGGCACGTGGGGCACGAATCCCGAATCGCGGCACCAGCTTTCAGTTGCCTGACGCAAGTGATAGCTGGCCGGGTTGGCGATGAAGGTCTCGTCGCGCAGTTCGTCCAGCCGCAGACGGCGACGGGCAGCGAGCGGATGGGCCGCCGGTAACACGGCCCGGATCGGTTGTCCGCCGATCGCCACATGCTCGACACCGTCCGGCGGCGGGATCACCACCGCGACGTCAAGCGCCCCGGCTTTCAGGTCCGCGGTGAGTTCACTGCCGTGTGCCTGTTTGATCTGCAGCCGGATTCCCGGTGCGCGCCGGTGGAATTCGGTGAGCAGGTTCGGCACCGCGCCGGCCCCCATCGTCAGAGGGAAGCCGAACCGGACGGTGCCGTGCTCGGGGTCGGCTTCCCCGGCGATGATCTCGACCGTCGCCTCGAGTTGATGCAACGGGCGCCGCACCTGCTCGGCCAGCTGCACCGCCACCGGTGTCAGGCGTACTGTCCGCCCTTCCTGGGTAAGCAGCCGGACGCCGAGTGTCTTCTCCAACGCGTGGATGCGCCGACTCATCGACGACTGTGGAATCCCCAGGCTGTCGGCAGCTCGGGTCATGTGTCCGCCCTGCGAGTCCAGCTCTTCGAGCGCCCGCAGCTGTGGCGCCAGCAGGCTCATCCATTGATCCATATTCGGATGGTAATCGCCAGAACATTCATTGGACGGATCGAATCGGCGCGAGTGATGCTGGAGTCAACGAGACAAGGAGCAACCATGAACACCGTTGAACCCGAAGTCGCCGACGTCGTCCTCATCGGTGGCGGCATCATGTCCGCCACCCTCGGCGCCATGATCAGCACGCTGGAGCCGCAGTGGCGCATCGTGTTGGTGGAGCGGGCATCCGACATCGCCACGGAGAGCAGTGGGCCGTGGAACAACGCCGGCACCGGCCACTCCGGCTATTGCGAGCTCAACTACATGCCAGACCCCGAAGACGGCTCGGCGCCGGCCGAAATCGCCGCACAATTCCAGGTGTCCCGCCGCTGGTGGGCATACCTGGTCGAGCAGGGCCTGCTGGACCCGGCGACTTTCGTCCACGGCACGCCGCACATGGATGTGGTGTTCGGCGACCGCGACGTGGCCTACCTACGACGACGCTTCGAAACCCTCAGTGCCGATCCACTTTTCGCCGATCTCGAGTTCAGCGACGATCCCGCCAAAGTCGCCGAATGGGCCCCGCTGGTGATGGCCGGCCGAGATCCGGCGCAACCAATTGCGGCCACCCGGCACCCCGGCGGTACCGACGTCGACTTCGGGGCACTCACCCGCGGACTGACCCGCATCATCACCTCGAATGGCGGCGAGGTACGGCTCGGCCACGACGTGCGCCGACTGCACCAGGACCCGGATAACACCTGGTTGGTCAGCGGCCGGTGTACGGACTCGCACAACAGGTTTCAGCTGCGGGCACGCCATGTGTTCGTCGGAGCCGGCGGATTCGCCCTCCGCCTGCTGCAGCGCGCGCACATCCCCGAAGTCCGGGGCTACGGCGTGCTGCCCGTCGGCGCCGCGTTCCTGCGGTGCGCGAAACCCGACGTCGTGGCACGGCACGACGCCAAGGTGTACGGCCTGGCCGCGATAGGAGCCCCGCCGATGTCGGTGCCGCACTTGGACAAACGCGTCGTCGACGGCGACGAGTACCTCATGTTCGGTCCGTATGCGACATTCAGCACCAAGCTACTCAAGGGCGGCAAGCTCACCGACTTCTTCACCACGCTGCGGTGGCACAACCTGCATGTGCTGGCCGCCGCGGCCGCGCAGAGCCTGTCGCTGGTGCACTACCTGATCGGTGAGTTGCTCACGCCGTTCGGCGGCAAGATCAAACAGCTGCAGCGGTTCTACCCGGACGCCGACCCCCGCGACTGGGAGCTGGTGCCGGCGGGACAGCGGGCCCAGCTGGTCACCCCGGACCCCGAACGTATCGGCGCCTTGCGGTCCGGGACCGAACTGGTCACGTCGGCCGACGGCACCATCGCGGGGCTGCTCGGCGCATCGCCGGGAGCCTCGACCGCCGTGCCGATCATGCTCGAGCTCCTGCAGCGGTGTTTCCCCGCGCGCTGGGGCACGTCCTGGCAGGCACGCATGGACGACGCCCTGGCGGCGCGCGACACCGCCGCGCTGCTCAGCCTCTGAAAGCCGATGGCCAGGTCTGCACGGATCGCCTCCGCGCAGACCTGGCCATTCAGCCGGCAAGACCTAGTGGGCGAAGTGTCGCGCCCCGGTCAGGTACAGCGTGATGCCCGCGGCAGCGGCGGCAGCGGTCACTTCGTCGTCTCGGACCGAACCACCCGGGTGCACAATGGCTTTCACACCGGCGTTGGTCAGGGTCTCCAGACCGTCGGGGAACGGGAAGAAGGCATCGGAGGCAGCCACGGCGCCGCGAACCCGGTCACCGCCCCGCTCCACCGCGAGCCGCGCCGCGTCGACGCGGTTCACCTGGCCCATGCCGACACCGACGGTGGCCCCGTTGGCGGCGACCACGATGGCGTTCGACTTCACCGCACGGCACGCGCGCCAGGCGAACACCAAGTCGGCCAACGTCTCCGGGTCGGCCGGGTTGCCCGTCGCCAGGGTCCAGTTGGCCGGATCGTCGCCCGCGGCGTCGAGCGCGTCACGCTGCTGCACCAGCAGACCACCGCTGACCTGACGGAACTCGGTGCCGCCGGGCTGCGGCTCCGACGCCACGAGAATGCGAATGTTCTTCTTACGGCTCAGGATTTCGACGGCGCCCGGTTCGAAGGCGGGGGCGACGATCACCTCGGTGAAGATGTCCGCGACGGTCGTGGCCATCTCCTCGGTGACGGCCGTGTTGGCCGCGATGACGCCACCGAACGCGCTCAGCGGGTCGCACTCGTGCGCCTTGCGGTGCGCGTCGGCAACCGAGATCGACGACACCGCGATGCCGCACGGGTTGGCGTGCTTGATGATCGCCACGCAGATGTCCTCGTGGTCGAACGCCGCCCGCCACGCCGCGTCGGCGTCGGTGAAGTTGTTGTAGGACATCTCTTTTCCGTGCAGCTGCTCAGCCTGAGCAAGCCCCGGCCAGCCGGCGTCGTCGCTGTAGAGCGCGGCCTTCTGGTGCGGGTTCTCGCCGTAGCGCAGCACATCACTGCGACGCCAGGTCGAACCCAGCCAGGCCGGCATGCCGGCGGCCGAGGCCTCGTCGTCGCCGGGCACCAGCACGGACCCCATCCAGGATGCGACGGCGACGTCGTACTCGGCGGTGTGCCGGAATGCCAACGACGCCAACTTCTTCCGCTCGTCGAGCGTGAAGCCACCATCCCGGACGGCCGCCAGCACACCGTCGTACCCCAGCGGGTCCACGACGACGGCGACGCTCGGGTGGTTCTTCGCCGCGGCGCGGACCATCGACGGGCCGCCGATGTCGATCTGCTCGACGCACTCGTCCTCGGATGCGCCCGACGCCACGGTCTGCGTGAACGGGTACAGGTTCACCACAACGAGTTCGAACGCCTCGACCCCGAGCTCATCGAGTGCGGCGAGGTGCTCGGCCTTGCGGGTGTCGGCCAGCAGGCCGGCGTGCACGCGCGGGTGCAGCGTCTTGACCCGGCCGTCCAGCACCTCCGGGAAGCCGGTGACCTCTTCGACGGGAGTCACCGGGATACCCTCGGCAGCAATGGTTTTCGCTGTCGAACCGGTCGACACGAGGGTCACGCCGGCCTCGTGCAGCCCACGGGCCAGCTCGGCCAGGCCGGTCTTGTCGTACACGCTGATCAGCGCGCGCCGAATCGGTCGTCGCGTCATCCTATTGCTCCTCACCTTCGCGGCATCCGATGGCCGCCTTTCGCCCACTCCACGTCACACCGCGGAGGGCCACCGCGGCGATCACATCTACCAGCAGTCGTCGTTCGACGACCTTGATCCGCTCATGCAGCGACGATTCGTCGTCGCCTTCGAGCACCGCCACCGGCTCCTGCGCCAGGATCGGCCCGGTATCGGTGCCGGCATCCACCAGGTGCACCGTGCTGCCGGTCACCCGCACCCCGTAGGCAAGGGCCTCGGACACGGCATGTGCCCCAGGAAACGACGGCAGCAGCGCCGGGTGGGTGTTCAGTACCCGTCCCTGGAAACGTCCGAGAAACGTGGGGCCGAGGATCTTCATGAACCCCGCCGACACCACCAGATCCGGCTCGTGGGCTGCGACGGCTTCGGTCAATGCGACGTCCCAGGCGGCCCGGTCGGCATGGTCGCGCAACTGGGTCGTGAAGGTCGCCGCGCCGGCTGCCGCGCCGACCTCCAGCGCCCGGCATTCGCGATCCGTACCAACTGCCACTACCCGGGCCGGGTACTCGCCGACCGCTGCGGCCAGCACCGATTCCAACAGCGAGCCGGTCCCGGACGCCAGGACGACGAGCCGCGCCGGCGCAGTCGGGGGCACGTGAACCGGTTGCTGCACGGGAGCAGCCTAGTGGCCGTCGTCGTCGACGACGAAATGCGCCTCAGGGTCCTCGTCAGGGTCGAAGGCGACGTGCTCGCCGATGCGATCGGTGGTGCCGGATTGATAGGCCTCCGCCGGTGCCGGGGTCATGTCAGGTTCCGGACGCGCCGGTCGGCGCGGTGCGGCGGGTTTGACCGCCGGCTCCGGCTCGGGTTCGGGCTCCGGTTCGGTGGCCTGCTCGAACGCCGGGCCGCCGGCGAAATGCGAGTCGTCGTCCCCGTCGTCCGCGGCCGCCGACACGTCACCGATCAGCTTCTCCGTCACGGGTTCGTCATCGTCGACGAACTCTGCCGGTTCATCTGCAGCCGGTTCCTCGTCCACGGGCGCCGCCGGCGCGACAGGCGCCGGCCGGGCCGGGCGGCGGGTCAGGCCGCCGGCCATGGCCACCGTGAGACCGCCGATCGAGACGAACCACAGGAAAACCGCAGGCCCGAACGTCGTCTGATCGACCCCGAGCTCACCGAAGTTGCCCAGGCGTCCGCTGCCGGCGATCGCGAGCAAGACCATCATCACGGCAGCCAGTAGCGAGGCGACCGCCAGCTTGGCGAAGGCGATCGGCCACGGCGCCGGGCGGCGGGAGCACTGCTGCCCCACCGCCACGGCCGAGGCCGCCGCGATGATCAGTAGTGCCACCCAGACCGGACCCAATGGAGGTGACGGCACCGCGGCCAGTACCGGCACGGCGGGCACGTCGCCGCCGAGCACGGTGAAGGAACTGAACGTGGCCAGCCCCACGTGCACACTCGAACCGACAGCCACCGCGGCAGACCCGACCATGACGTTCGGGATGTACAACGCGGACAGCACGGTCAGGCTGAGCTGGCCGAACACCGAATCGGTGATGCCGAACAGGTCGTGCATCGTCGACCAGTGCACGACCATCGAGGCGACCGCGACCAAGCCCGACAGGCCGAGCAACGCCAACACACCGGCGATCGCCCCGCGCAACGCCTCCGGCAGCCAGTACGGCAGGTGCGCGTCGGTCAGCAGTCGTCCCTGCAGGCGCGAGCCGACACCGATGGCCGCACCGACCGCATGCACCGCCAGGACGCAGCCGAATGCCTGGAGGGCACTCGGGGTCTGCAGTTCCGTGAGCACCGACGACGCATCGTGGATCACCGCGATCGAGATCGCCGCGATCAGCAACGGTCCACCGAGCGCCGAGGCGACGACCCAGCGGACCACGAACCAGGACGCGCCCGGCCGCGTCGCTGCCGCCGTGGTGCGTGCCGTGCCCCAGACCATCGCCAGTAGCGGGGCCAGGGGCATCACGCCGAGTTCGGCACCGCCGATCGACACCGGCACGCCGTGCACGCCCAGCCACATGCTGGCCATCGCGCCGAAGGCACCGGTCAGATCGCTGTTGGCGATGACCAGCTGGATCAGCACCAGCGCGGCGATGATCGCCAGGGCGATGCCCGACGGGCCGAAAGCAACCCGAAGCAGGTCACGCGCCTGGCGCGTACCGACTGGTCGGTTATCCACTAGCTGGGTCACTCCTCGCGAGGTCGTCACCCGCCTGCCGCGAGTGCCCTAGCGATTATGACGAAGCCGCGCCCGATTACTGCGGAGCCGGGGGGTGCTGGAAGGTCGTCGTCGGCTCGGAGCTCGACCCTGTCGTACCCGGCGTCGTGCCGTACGACGACGATCCGGCGCCAGACTCCGAGGTCGACGGCGCCTGGCCGCCCGACTGCTGCGGGGCCGACGACTGGCCGGCCGACTGCTGCGGCTGGCCGAACGCCGGGAATCCGGTCGGCGGGGTCGGCGGGCCCGAGTCGGCGCCGTGCTGCGACGCGCTCTGCGCACCGGTGTAGCCGCCGATGGGACCGTTCTGGGACTGCGGCTGGTAGCCGCCTTGCTGACCGTAGTGCTGACCGGTCTGCTGGCCGTACTGCTGCTGTGGCTGCTGGCCGTAGTACTGAGCCTGCGGGTTGTAGCCCTGCGCCGGTCCGCCGTAGTTGTACGGATCGGACTGAGGACGCGGCGCCGGCGGCTGGATGACACCGGCGTCCAGCAGCAGCGCCGCGACGGCACTACCGGCCTGCAGCACCGACAGCGCCAGCACGACGTAGAGGCCCCACTCGACCTCGATGCCCTTGGGCGCCTGCACGATCTCGTTGATCACCAGCAGCAGGGCCAGCACCGCGAGGATGGCGACCCACGACTTGAAGCTCTTCTGCTTGGGCAGCAGGCTGACGCCCGCGAGCAGCGCGGCCAGCACGGCGACGACGATCGGCGCCTGGGTCAGGATGCTGCCGGTGCCTGCATCCAGGCCTCCCGCACCCAACTGGGGCGCGAAGTTGAAGCCGAAGATGAGCAGGCCGAGCGCCGCGACCGCGGTGGTCAGGTACTCAGGCAGTTTGCTCGGGCCGGCCGGCGCAGCGGGCGCAGCCGGGATCTGCTCGGGCAGACGATTGAACTGCTGGGTCGGCCCGCCGTACTGGTTGCTGTACTGGCCGGGCTGCTGGGCGGGCGGGTAGCCGGAGTTACCGGGCTGGTACGTCATGACCTCTCCTGTACTGGTCGACTCGACCAACCACGCTAGCGCACTTCATTGAGGGTGCCCTGCATCAGTTCGGCCCACAGAGCAGCGTCCTGACCGGCCGCGACGGCCCCGAGCAAACTTGCCCACCCGTCACGCCGGGACGCGGATCGGCCCCTCTGCGGCGTCCTGTTCCGCCTCCTCGATTTCCCGTACCAACGGCAGCACCTTGGCGCCGAAGTACTCGATTTCCTCCTGGAAATGCAGGAAGCCGCCGAGGATCAGATCGACGCCGCGTTTGCGGTAGGCAGCAATCCGCTCCGCGATCTGTTCCGGAGTTCCGATCAACTTGGTACGAAAACCGTCGTTGTACTGCACGAGGTCATCGAAGCTCGAATCCGCCCACATGCCCTTCTTGTCGCCCGTGGAGTTGCGGGCCTGCTGAACGGCCTGGCGGAACCCTTCGACGGCCGGCCGGTTCGCCTTCGCGACGATCTCGCGGAGGACTTCTTTCGCCTCTTTCTCCGTATCGCGCGCGATGATGAAGCCATTGAGGCCGAAGCGGACTTCCCGGGCAACCTGACGGGCGTGGTCGCGGACGTCGACGACTTGCTCGGTCACACCGTCGAAGTCCTTGCCGTTGGAGAAGTACCAGTCGGCGTAATAGCCGCCGTTGCGACGCGCCGCGCTCGAGTTGCCGCCCTGGAACAGTTCGGGGTTGGGGCGCTCGGCGGTGTTGAGCGGCTTGGGCTTCAGCGTGAAGTCATGGATGCGGTAGAAGTCGCCGCGGAAGTCGACGTCGTCCTCGGTCCAGATCTTGCGCAGCACCTGGAGGAATTCGGCGCTGCGGCGGTAGCGCTCGTCGTGCTCCAGCCAGGGCTCCCCCAGGTGCGTGAATTCGTCCTTGAACCAACCGGATACGACGTTGACTGCGAAGCGGCCGCCCGAGAGGTGGTCGGCCGTGGCGCCCAGTTTGGCCAGCACGGCCGGCTGCCAGAGGCCGGGGTGAACGGCCGCAATGACTTTCAAGCGTTCGGTCGCCAGCAGCAGCGCGAGGCTGAAACTCGTTGACTCGTGCTGGTATTCGGCGCCGTAGCTGGCCTCGTACCGGACCTGGCTGAGGGCGTACTCGAAGCCGTTGTTCTCCGCGGTCTGCGCGAGCTTCTTGTTGTACTCGTAGTTCCAGTCGGTCCGCTGCTCGATATCACTGGTCACCAGGCCGCCGCTGACGTTGGGCACCCAGTAGGCGAACTTGACGTGGTCGGCGATGCGTTCGGTCGTCATGGGCCCATGTCAACAAGCAAGGCACCTCACCGTCGTGGGTAACGTTCGCGATGAAGTTATCTCCGGATCGGTTCACGGGCGTCTCGCGGCTCAGCTTCGCGGCATAATGCCAGGTAATCCGGCTTGTTCAGGTTTCTCGCCACCCCCTCTTGCGCCCCGATACTGAAACACGTTCTAATCACGGTATGGACTACGGGCTCGTACTTTTCACCAGCGACCGCGGCATCAAGCCCGCCGCCGCCGCCAAACTGGCCGACGATCACGGCTTCACCACCTTCTATGTGCCCGAGCACACGCACATCCCGATCAAGCGTCAGGCCGCTCACCCCACCACCGGCGACGAGACGCTGCCCGACGACCGCTACATGCGCACGCTGGATCCGTGGGTGGCGCTCGGCTCCGCCGCATCGGTGACGTCGCGGGTGCGGCTGTCGACCGCGGTCGCGCTGCCCGTGGAGCACGACCCCATCACGTTGGCGAAATCCATTGCGACGCTGGACCACCTCTCGGGCGGCCGCGTGTCCGTTGGCGTCGGATTCGGTTGGAACACAGACGAACTCCAGGACCACAATGTCCCGCCGGCCCGGCGGCGCACCATGCTCCGGGAGTACCTGGAAGCGATGCGCGCGCTGTGGACCCAGGAAGAAGCCGAATACGACGGCGAATTCGTGAAGTTCGGGCCATCGTGGGCGTGGCCGAAGCCCGTGCAGTCGCACGTGCCGATCCTCGTCGGCGCCGCCGGCACCGAGAAGAACTTCAAGTGGATCGCCAAGTCGGCCGACGGCTGGATCACCACGCCGCGAGACTTCGACATCGACGAGCCGGTCAAGCTGCTGCAGGACACCTGGGCTGCCGCCGGACGTTCCGGGGCACCGCAGATCGTCGCGCTCGACTTCAAGCCCGATGCCGACAAGCTGGCGCGCTGGAAGAAGCTCGGTGTGACCGAGGTGCTGTTCGGCTTGCCGGACAGCGACGACGCGACGGTGTCGGCGTATGTCGAGAAGCTGGCCAAGAAGCTGAGCGACTTCGGGATCTGAGGTTCGGCCGGCGCTTTGGCGTCGGCGTCGTCATCACATCCGATCTGCGGCGGTCAAGGTTCCTTGGCCGCCGCAGTTCTGTGCCGGATTTCCGTCAGGGCACGGACATTTACCGCCATAGACTGGGGGCTATGGGGTGGCGCTTTCGCGGGTGGGGCCGTTGTCGATCCTGAAGATTCGCGGCACCAATCCGCTGACATTGGTCGATGGCGGCCGCGACCTGAAGCGCAAGGCTGAAGGTCTCGACGAGTTGATCGGCAAGCAGGTGCATGCCGTCCAGGAACTTGAGCAGGAGTGGAAAGGCAAGGCGGCCAACGCCGCCCGCGGGCAGGCCTACCGGAATATCGAGCGACAGCACCGCTTTCACGAGATCACCGACGCGATGGCCACGGCCATGATCGCCGGTGGTCAGGTCCTCGCGACGTTGCGTGACGTGCTGCTGAACTGGGTCGGCACGGTGTCCCAGATGTTCAATGTCGCCGACGACGGCGTGGTCACCACGCGTCCGCCACGGACGGGCGGGGGCTGGGAGAACATTGCATCCGCCTTCACCAAATGCACCCAGAACATGATCAAGGCGTTCATGGATCAGGACCAGAACCTGGCCAACAACCTGAAAACCATTGCGGACGGCAATACTCCGGGCAACAACCCGAAGCCAGTTCCAGGCTTCACGCCCGGCATCGACCCAGACAGTTTCAACAACGGCCAGATCGGGTTTGAGCAGACGATGGCAGGATTCGGTGACCCGAACACCGGCGACGGGGGCGTAGGTGTTCCGAATACCGACCTGTCGATCATGGGCATGACACCAGATGGGCGACTGTTCACGATCCAAGGCGATACCGGCAAAGGGATGAAGAAACCGGACGAGGGTGGGTCGCCAAGCGGCGGCGGACCGGGTGAGCGCTCCGAGGGTGACAGTGACCGCAACAGCATCATCTATTGGAAGATGAATGAGCACGGAAAATGGGTCGTGGACGAGGTTGTCAAAGGACCCTTCAAGAAGCCTGACGGCGCTAACGATATCTCGACGATCCCAACATCGACCTTCAACGTCGGCGACACGATGTACGCATCTGTCATGAATGTCGACCATTGGAACGCTGAGCCGCCCGGTCAACGTCGGAACAACGAGAGTGGCTGGGTGACCCGGAGTTCCGACCTATGGAAGTCGACAGACGGCGGCAAGACTTGGGAAAAGACGGGTGCAAATTGGCCCAACAACGACAAGCTCAACCCATTTCAGGTCCAGAGCTTCGCCCCATCGCAAGATGGGAAGTACGTCTATATGTACGGCACCCAGGATGGCCGCACCAATGACGGGCTCCACGTTGCCCGAGTCCCTGCAGAACTCGTCGGTCAACCTAAGGCATATGAATATTGGAACGGAACCACTTACAGCGCTAACCAAGACCCAAATACCAGCCCGCCCATTATCAAGACCCCTCCCGGCGTGAGCGGCATCGGAGAACCGAACGTGCACATATACGAAAACAAAGTGCTGCTGACATTCAATGATGAGTACGGCGGCATCTATACCAGTTCGACTTCGGCAGCGGACGGAAGTACACCCTGGACGCCGACGACCAAGGTCGTTCAACAAGGCGGAGCGTACGGTGCATTCCAATCACCCTTCTCGGGCGGTGACTCCATCGATTCCACCATTTCCCTATGGAATCGCTACGGCACCGCGTTGTACCAAATCGAGAACCCAGACACCAAAAACCTGGGATCGTACTGACATGCGGCGTCGGAAAGTGCTCATCGCGCTGTTAGCCCTAATGTTGCCGCTAACCGCATGCCCGCAGTCCAAGGACAATGCATCTGCTTCGGCGGCACCGCGCGACGTCAATTTTCCAGACCTCGGCACATTCACTGCGGTTGATTCCGGCAGATATGCAAAAAGAAGCGACACCGGCTCAGCATTCGGCTTCTTGACGCCACTAGGTCTACGTTGCGGCCTCGCCGCGGGCCGTGAGTCACAACCTGACGGCATCAGTTGCGTCGGGCCGATTCCAGGCCGCGAGCACCAATGGTCGCTTCGCGTCGAACGCGGCAGTGGCGCAAAGATATACATTGAACTGAATAAGAGCGGACCTGGAATTTTCACGGCTCCGGAGCCACCATCACCGACATTGGCCCGCCACGAAGCACTGCAGATCAACCAGGGCGACATCGCTTGCGGGATCCTTGATCTCGGAACCCCTGCCTGTCACGTCGGCGATCACGGATTCGTTGTGAACTCCGACAATGTTGTCCTGTTCTAGGGGGTTCTGTGGCAGTGCGATCAGTCACCAGCCATTGTTGTCAAAGAATGCTGATTGCCACAGCAATTCTTGTAGCCGCTATCGGCTGCACTCCAAGCACACCCAAACGACCAAGCGGGACGGCACCCGGCACGCCTCCGAGTGTCGGTTTTCCAGACCTCAGCAGCTACACCACTGCAGATCCGCGCAGTTACTACTCAGACGGGCCAGATTCTGACCCGGAGTACCGCTTCACCACGCCGATCGGGCAGCGATGCCGTATCCGCGTCCCTAAATCGTACGCTCCATCGATCGGCTGCGCGGGCCCGATTCCTGGTCGGGACGGCGAGTGGAACATGGGTTTCGATACTGGTTATGCCGTTGGAGGCCAGTCCACTTCGCGGGCCTATCCCGACGAGCCTGCACAACCGACTGCACCAACCTTGCCTTTGCATTACGTCCTGCGACTCGACAATGGCAAAGTGCAATGCGGTATTACCGACAACGGTACCGCCGCCTGCCTCGCCCACCATGGTGGCTTCCTGGCGGGTACAGGCAAGCTGACATTCTTCTAAACGGATGCGCCCGCACCCTTGTTGTTCTGACGCGTCGAGCTTGACGAATTGGTCGCTAATCTCTTGCAAGAACGACCATTTCGTCGATCTCGGTAACCAAGATCAGGCCAGCACAGCCCGATTACCCTCGTCGGTCGAGGTGACGACGACCTTCGCGCCCAGTGGCTCGCCGTCGCACAGCAAGGCCATCAGTTCGGCATCGGTCGTGGTAGCCAGGAACCGGCTCCCGTCGGCGTCAAGGCGCCCGATGATGATGCCCGTGTTGGGAGTCCAGTCGTATCGGACGGTGTAGGTCTCGATGGTCGCGGGGCCTTTCGCATGCTCGGTGACGGCGACCGTCGGCCACGACGCGACCTCTGCGCACAATTCGGCGCTGTTGTCGGCCACCCAGTCCGCCGGCTCGGTCGAATAGATGCCGACCGAGAACTTGCTGGCGATGCCCCCGTTGGCTCCGACCAATGCGAATTCGCCTGGGGTTTCCCGCATTCGGGTTACTGCCTCCGCGATCCCGTGCAGCGAGTAGTTGTTTCCCGGGCCGCCGAAGTACGGCAGGCCGCCGGTCAATGTCAGACCCCGCGGATCGTCGGTCGCCAGGCCGACGCCGTCACAGATGTTGAACACCGGGAACGGGAAGCAGCTGTACAGGTCGAATGCCGAGACGTCGTCGATTCCAATTCCGGCCACCCGCAACGCTTCCCGTACGGCCAGTACCGATGCCGGGCTGGCACCGACATCGGGACGGTCGAGCAGCTTCTGCTCCTTCATGTCCGCATGACCACGCAAGTAGACCCACTTGGATTCCGGCACACCGAGTTTGCGCGCCGACTCCACGGACATCAGCAATGCGGCCGCACCCATGTTCACGTGGTCGCGGGCCACCATCAGCCGCGGGTAGGGGTCGCAGATCATCCGGTTCTTGTCGGTGACGGTCACCAGCTCGTCGACGGGCCGCTCCACCGGCGCCGACGAATACGGATTCTTGGCCGCGACTTTCGACATCGGGGCGAACAGCTCCCCCATCGCCTGTCGGTAGTCCTGCACGGACAGGCCAAGCCGTGCCCGCCGGGCGTTCTCCAAGAGGCCATACTGCACCGGCGCACCGATCAGCCCGTGCCGGACGGTGTACTCGTCGAAGATGCCGTCGTACCCGTAGCCGCGGTCCTCGAGCTGGCCGTCGATGGTCTCCGAGTGATCGGGTTTGTCATCCCGACCCTTGAAGTAGCGGATGCTGGACGTGTTTTCCGACCCCATGATCATCACGACGTCGGCGCGGCCGGCCACGATCTCGCCGGCGAATTCGGTGATCAGGTGTTGCGGGCTCTGCCCGCCGATGACCTCGAGCACGGCGCGGGCGGGATCAGCGCCGATGCGCTGTGCCACGGAGCGCGGGTAGTTGTTCGATTTGCCGAGCGGCGCCGGAACGTGGCCGGAGATCTCGAACTGCCGGGTGCCCGCGACCGTGTCGATAGCCGCGGCAACTGCGGTGACGTCGGCTCCGGTGTCCTGCAGTGCCGCCTGCGCGGCTGCCGCCGCGAGGTCGACCGAGGACATGCCCCGGTAGTCGGGGTCCTCAAGGCGCTCGGTGAACTGACCGACGCCCACGATCACCGGCGTACGCGGATCGACACCCATTACAAACCTCCAGGCAACTGTTAATTCGACAGGCTAACCGATTGGGATACGAACGCGCATTACGGGTAGCTGGGCATTTACGCCAGAGCACACGTACAACAATTCCAACGTACAACTATCTAGACGTACATCTAATTCGACGTACAATTGCCAGATGAATTGGCCCATCAGACCCATGTCCCTCGTGGTCGGCGGCGTCGTCCCGCCCGAGAACGTGGTGGGCCGCGTCCGCGAACAGCAGGAAATCCTGGCCAGCCTGCCCGACGGTGGCGCTGCCCTGGTCGGCGATCGCCGGCACGGCAAGACGTCGCTAGCCCGACTCGTCGCGCACACCGCGCGCCTGCAGGGCTTGAACGTCGTCTCGGTCAGCGCCGAGCGGCAGACCTACGCCGAGTTCGTCACGGCTCTCGCCGCCGAGCTCGGCCGCGTCGACAACGCCCTTCGCCAGGAGGTCGACCGCTGGAAGGTCGCGGTGGGCACCGGGCCGTTCAAGTTCGAGCGGGTGCGCGCCGACGCCGCTCTCGACGATCTGCTGCAGCGCGCCGTCGCCCGCACCAAGGACGGCCCATTGGTGCTGTTCATCGACGAGGTCACCGTGCTCGCACGCAACCTCGAACGCGAAAAGCCCGGCGGCGGAGACGCGTTTCTGCACCTGCTGCGCCGCTTCCGCCAGGAACACTCCGGACGCCTGGCCACCGTCCTCTCCGGTTCCATTGGCTTCCACCATGTCTCGGAAGACGCGCTCAGCTCGGTCAACGACATCCGCAAGGTCACGGTCGGCCCGATCCGCCACGACCACGCCACCTACCTCGCCGAGTGCCTGCTGCTCGGCGTGAACGTCCCGACCACCGACCGACATCTGGTCGCGGAATCCATTGCGGCGGCGGCAGAGAACGTGCCGTATTACATCCAGCACCTGGTCGCGGGCGCGGCACGAGAAGGGTCCGTCAAGCCGGACCGCATCGCGGAGCTACTGTCCGCCGCCATCACCGATCCGCACGACCCCTGGGACCTGCGGCACTACCGCGACCGCCTGCGCAACTACTACGGCGACGACGCCCCCGCCATCGCCGGACTGCTCGACATCTACGCCCACGCCCCAACTCCGTTGAGCGTCAACGCAACACTGCAGTTCCTCAAAACCGAGGGCTCACCCATCACCGATCGCGACCAGCTGGTGTCCTTCATCGAGCGCCTCGAGCAGGACCACTACCTGCGCCGCGTCGGCGACGACGACTGCTTCGCCTCCGGCCTGGTGCAGTCGGCATGGCGAGCCATGAGGCGGTAGGCCATGACCCACCCTGCGTTCTCACCCAGCACCGTCGACCCCGACGAACTCGACGCCCGCACCGTCGGCCGCGGGCCCCTGCTGAAGCGGTTGACGGATCGCATCGTCAGCTCCGCGCAGGACGGCTCCCGGCCGCACACCTTGCTCATCGCACCTCGCGGCGCCGGTAAGACCCACACGCTTCGGGTCGCGATCCATCGCGCGCTGAAACATCGCAAGGCCGCCAAAGCCACACTGCTGCTGACACTTCCCGAGGACGCCCTGGCCATCGGCAGCTATCCGGACCTGCTCGTCGAACTGCTGCGCACGCAGGGCCCGGAAACACTCGGACGAGCCCAGGAGCTTCGCGGCGACGCACTGGAGCTGGAACGGGAAATCCTCGACCTGGCCGCCGGCCGTATGGTGCTGGTCGCGATCGAAAACGCCGACCGCATCTTCGATGCCATCGGCGAGGCGGGCCAGGGCAGTTTTCGCGCCTGGGTCGAAACATCCACCGCCGTCTTGGTTTTCGCGACGGCGCCGGCGCTGTTCCCGGCAGTCTCGTCCCGCACCCACCCGTGGTACGGCTCGTTCATCATCGAGGAACTACCCGACCTCGCGGACACTGACGTCGCCGAGTTCCTCACGCAGCACGCCCGCGCTCGCGGATTGGCCTCGTACGTCGAGACTTCCGAGGGGCGGACCAAGATCGGCGCGACGGCCCAGATCATCGGCTGGTCACCGCGTAACTGGCAGATCATCGCCGAGACCGTCGACCGCGCCGCACTGGAAAGCGTCACTCCCGCTGCCGACGCGGTATTGGAACAGCTGACGCCGCATTATCAGCAGTTGTTGTGGCAGCTTCCGGCCGGCGAACAACGCCTGATCGTCGAACTGGCCCGCGCCGACGGCGCCCGCACTGTCACCGATCTCTCTGCTGCCGTGGGCATTTCGAACCAGTCGGCGTCAGCGGCGCTGGGCCGCCTCACGGCCGGCGGCTGGGTCCACGCCGCCAAAGCGGACTCCGGCGACCGTCGCGCCACCTGGTACGACCTCAGCGATCCACTGCTCCGGCACTACGTGCACTACCGCGAGCGCCGCCAGCACTGACGCCGCGCACGTGCCCCGGAGCGCGCACATGCCGGAGGCGCGATCAGCGGCCACCACCCAACTCCTTGACGAACTTGTCACTTAGTGACACAGTCGAACTGTCACTAAGTGACAGGAGGGAGGGCAATGAGCGACAAACAGGAGCAGGCACGGCTTGCGGTGTCGCGCATTGCCTGTGCCCTGTTCTGGGAGCGGGGCGTCGCCGGAACGAGCGGTGACGACATCGCCGCGGCCGCCGGACTCTCCACCCGCACCATCTGGCGCTATTTCCGCAGTAAGGAGAGTTGCGTCGAACCCCTGCTCGCCAAGTCAGCCGACCGGTTCGTAGCGAGCGCCCGGCGCTGGCCGCACGAACTGTCGTTATCGGAACACCTTGCGGCAGATGCCATTGCGCACCCGCTGTCACCGCAGGACATCGAGGACGAGCTCAGCGCGATCCGGCTGGCAACCATGACGGAATCCGACCCTGCCCTGCGCACCGCGTATCTGATGGTCCATGACCGCATGGAACGGGGACTCATCCCGGTCATCGCCGACCGATTGGGTTTACCCGACGACGATCTCACCGTCCGCCTGTGCGCGGCGGCAGTCACAGGCGCCTTCCGAGTCGTCGATGAAGACGTGAGCAGGGCAATCGTGGTCGATGGCAAGAAAGTCAGCCAGGAAGAGGCGCTGGCGCTCATGGACCGGGCGATCCGCGAAGCCACCAACGGCAGGCTGGGCGGCCCGGTCAAACACTGAAAAACCCATATCCCTCACGAGCCGGCGATGCCGGCCCGGCGAACAAGCTTGTCCTAGAAAGGATTCCCATGGCGCTACCCGAACTCATTTCTGTCGAAGACCTTTTCAGCGCACCCGAACGCACGGCGGCGACGATCTCACCCGACGGAACCAGGATCGCGTACCTGGCACCGTGGAAGAACCGTCTGAACGTCTGGGTACGGGACGTCGACGACGACGCGACGGCGCGGTGCGTCACGGCCGACGAAACGCGCAGTGTGTACATCTACCGGTGGACCGACAATCCACGATGGATGCTCTATATGCAGGACACCGGCGGTGACGAGAACTGGCATGTGTACCGCATCGACCTGGAGAACCCGGATACGCCTGCGGTGGATCTGACCCCGTTTCCCGGTACGCGAGCGAGTTTCGAACTGCCCAAGAGGCTGCCGGGGAAAGCCATCGTGCAGATCAACAACCGCAATCCCGAACTGTTCGATGTCTACGAAATCGACATTGCCACAGGCGAACTCACGCTGCGCGCGGAGAATCCCGGCAACGTCGTCACCTGGCTGAGCGGGCCGAGCGGCGACCTGTTCACCAACACGCTGACCGCGGAAGGCGACGTCGAGATCTCGCATTGGGACCCGGCCAGGAGCACGCTACGTCCGGTCAAGGTCTATGACGGCAGCGATTACCCGCTGGGCATCGTCCCGGTCACCGTCACGCCGGACGGCAAGGGCATCTGGCTCCCCTCGTATGAGGACAGGGACAAGTCTCGCCTGGTCGTGGTCGACGTCGCTGACGGCACTGAGACCGAGATCGACAGCCACCCGACATTCGATCTGGGCAACCAGATGGTCCTCCCGTCGCCGTTCATCCTCAGCCAGCGGACCGGCGATCTGATCGGCGTCCGCTACTACGGCGAACGTCAGGTCATCCACCCGCTGGACCCGAATTTCGCTGCGGTGCTGGAGAATTTGGTCAAACTGTCGGACGGCGACCTCGCCAACGTCTCTTCCGACGACAGCGGTCAGCGGTGGGTGGTCAGCTTCACCCATGACCGTGATCCGTGGGCCACCTATCTCTACGACCACTCGACCGGCGAAAGCCGGTTGCTGTTCCGGCCGTACGCGCGTCTGGACCCCGATGCGCTCGCCCCGATGACACCCGTGACCATCACGTCGCGCGACGGGCTGGACCTGCACGGGTATCTGACGCTGCCGGTCGGGATCGAACCGCTCGGCCTGCCGTTGGTCCTGCTGGTCCACGGCGGCCCGTGGGCGCGCGACTGCTGGGGCTTCCAACCCGATGTGCAGCTGCTGGCCAATCGCGGATATGCGGTGCTGCAGGTGAACTTTCGCGGCTCGACGGGCTACGGCAAGGCCTTCACCAAGGCCGCGATCGGCGAATTCGCGGGCAAGATGCACGACGACCTGATCGACGCCGTGGACTGGGCCGTCAAGCAGGGCTACGCCGATCGGGACAAGGTGGCGATCTACGGCGGCTCGTACGGAGGTTACGCCGCGCTGGTGGGCGTGACGTTCACCCCGGACGTGTTCGCGGCAGCCATCGACTACGTCGGGATCTCCAGTCTCGCCAACTTCATGCGCACCCTGCCCAACGTGGCCCGGCCCTTTCTTGCCACCAACTGGCACACGTACGTGGGCGACCCCAGCGACCCTGCGCAGGAAGCCGACATGCTGGCCCGCTCCCCCATCACCAGGGTGGATCAGATCCGCACACCACTGCTGGTTATCCAGGGCGCCAACGACTCTCGCGTCGTGCAAGCAGAATCCGACAACCTCGTCGAGGCATTGCGCGCCCGCGGAGTCGCGGTCGAGTACATGGTCAAGGCCGACGAAGGACACGGATTCCTCAACCCCGACAACCAGATCGATATGAACCATGCCGTCGAGCGCTTCCTCGCCCGGCACCTGGGCGGCCGCGTCTGATCACGCATTCGCCGCGAAACACAACAGGCCCCCACCAGAAAGGTGGGGGCCTGTTGTGCAGAAAAAGAAATTACAGCGACTGCAGGATCTCGCGAGCCAGCGCAGCGGTGGCCGACGGGGTCTTGCCGACCTTGACGCCGGCAGCCTCGAGGGCTTCCTGCTTGGCGGCGGCGGTGCCCGACGAACCCGAGACGATGGCGCCGGCGTGGCCCATGGTCTTGCCCTCCGGAGCGGTGAAGCCCGCGACGTAGCCGACGACCGGCTTGGTGACATTGGCCTTGATGTAGTCGGCGGCACGCTCTTCGGCGTCGCCACCGATCTCGCCGATCATCACGATGACCTTGGTCTCGGGGTCCTTCTCGAACGCCTCGATGGCGTCGATGTGGGTGGTACCGATGACCGGGTCGCCGCCGATGCCGATGGCGGTCGAGAAGCCGAAGTCACGCAGCTCGTACATCATCTGGTAGGTCAGGGTGCCGGACTTGGAGACCAGACCGATCGGGCCCTTGCCGGTGATGTTGTTCGGCGTGATGCCGACCAGCGCCTCACCGGGGGTGATGATGCCCGGGCAGTTGGGGCCGATGATGCGGGTCTTCTGACCCTTCTCGACGTTGTAGGCCCACGCGTAGGCGCTGTCCTGCACCGGGATGCCCTCGGTGATGACAACCAGCAGCGGGATCTCGGCGTCGATGGCCTCGATGATGGCGTCCTTCGAGAAGGCCGGCGGCACGAAGGCGATCGACACGTCGGCGCCGGTCTCCTTCATGGCCTCGGCCACCGTGGCGAACACGGGCAGCTCGATGTCGTTGCCGTCCTTGTCGACGTGCGAGACCTTGGTGCCGGCCTTGCGGGCGTTGACGCCACCGACGACCTGGGTGCCGGCCTTCAGCATCAGCTTGGTGTGCTTGGTGCCCTCACCGCCGGTGATGCCCTGGACGATGACCTTGGAATCCTTGTTCAGGAAGATAGACATAAGTTGTTGGCTCCCTTACTTGTTCGCCAGCTCGGCGGCTTTGTCGGCACCGGAGTCCATGGTCTCGGCCTGGATCACCAGCGGGTGGTTGGCCTCGGCCAGGATGCGGCGGCCCTCTTCGACGTTGTTGCCGTCGAGACGGACGACCAGCGGCTTGTTGGCCTCGTCGCCGAGCATTTCCAGGGCCTTGACGATGCCGTTGGCGACGGCGTCACACGCGGTGATGCCACCGAAGACGTTGACGAAGACGCTCTTGACCTGGCTGTCGCCGAGGATGACGTCCAGACCGGCGGCCATCACCTCGGCCGAGGCGCCACCACCGATGTCCAGGAAGTTGGCGGGCTTCACGCCGCCGTGGTTCTCACCGGCGTACGCGACGACGTCCAGCGTCGACATGACCAGGCCGGCACCGTTACCGATGATGCCGACCTCGCCGTCGAGCTTGACGTAGTTGAGGTCGTGCTCCTTCGCCTTGAGCTCGAGCGGGTCGGTGGCTTCCTTGTCCTCGAACTCGGCGTGGCCGGGCTGACGGAAGTCGGCGTTGGCGTCCAGGGTGACCTTGCCGTCGAGGGCGAGAATCTGGTCGTCGGGGGTGCGAACCAGCGGGTTGACCTCGACCAGGGTGGCGTCCTCGGCGACGAAGACCTCCCACAGCTTCTGGATGGTCACGGCTGCGGCGTCGAGCACCTCGGCGGGCAGGTGGCCCTTCTCGGCGATCTCGCGGGCGAAGGCCAGGTCAACGCCCTTGACGGCGTTGACGGGAACCTTGGCGAGACGCTCCGGCTTGGTGGCGGCGACCTCTTCGATCTCCATGCCGCCCTCGACAGAGCACATGGCCAGGTAGGTGCGGTTGGCGCGATCGAGCAGGAAGGAGATGTAGTACTCCTCCGCGATGTCGCTGGCCTCCGCGACGAGCAGCTTCTTGACGATGTGGCCCTTGATGTCCAGACCGAGGATGTTCTGCGCGTGCGTGAGGGCGTCCTCCGGGGTGGCGGCGTACTTCACGCCACCGGCCTTGCCACGGCCACCGACCTTGACCTGCGCCTTGATCATGACGGGCTTGCCGATCTCTTCGGCGATCGCCTTGGCGTCATCGGCGGACTCGGTGACCCGGCCCGGTGTAGTAGGGACGTTGTGCTTGGCGAACAGCTCTTTCGCCTGGTACTCGAAGAGATCCATGAGCTCTGAGAAATCCCGTTCTGTCTGCGTTGACGGTTGAATTCACTTCAGCATTGGGCCGCACTGGCTCGCTCGGCACTTTAGCCACGTACTAATGAGTAGCCAGCACCGCCTACTACCCATGTGGTACATCTCACCTGAGAGCAACCAGTGAGGCAAATCACAGTTCCCGGCCAATGACATCTATAGGTTGCCAATCGGTTCTGATTTTCAGTACCGTCATGGGCGGTCTCGGTAACGGTACGGTCACGGAGCAAAGGAATTTTCGGTTGGCTGAGCACGATTCGTCGGTAACTCCCCTCGGAGAGGCGACGAACGCCGGCAACACTGAGAACGCTGCCCGCACCACCATCAAGCTATCCCGCGCTGTGAGCCCTGCTGAAGTGACCGACATCATCCCGTTCAACGAGTTCGGTGACCTGCACGATCTGGACCTCTCCGAGAGCGCGTTCGACCGCGATTCCCGCGTCAACGCCGCCCCCGAGCTCGACGATCTGAACGACACCGACGACGAGACTCCCCTGACTCTGACTGTTCCGGCCGAATTCCGGCAGCCCGAGGGCGCGCAGCGCCTCTCCGCGAGCGCCTACCGCGACAGCCACACCGACACCAGCAACGGTCTCGACGACACGGACGTCATCGACCTGCGCGCGAGCCGTGGCACCCATCGCAAGCCTGAGCCCGTCAATGGCGTGAAGGGCCGCCTGGTCGCCGCCGCCATGGCCGTCGGCGCCACCGCTGCCGCCGGGTACTCGATGATGACCAGCGCCGACCAGCCGACCAGCACGAAGCTGGCCGCTGACCAGGTCGTCCGCGCGGACGGGTCGACCGGCTCCTCAGACGGCATCCAGATCGTCAACGTCGAACCCGCCGCCGCGTCCGGCGCGGTGCACGCCCAGGAGCTCGCCAACGGCGCGGCGTTCGCGCAGGAACGCGCCGAGCGCGAAGCCCGGCTGGCCCGCCCGCTGTTCGTGATGCCGACCAAGGGCGTGTTCACCTCCGGCTTCGGTTACCGCTGGGGCGCGTTGCACGGCGGTATCGACATCGCCGGCCCGATCGGTACGCCGATCGTCGCCGTCTCCGACGGCGTCGTCGTCGCTGCAGGCCCGACCGCTGGTTACGGCGCGTGGGTCAAGGTCCGTCACTCGGACGGGACCGTCACGCTGTACGGCCACGTCAACACCTGGGTCGTCTCGGTCGGCCAGCGGGTTTTCGCCGGCGACCAGATCGCCACCATCGGCAACCGCGGCAACTCGACCGGCCCGCACTGCCACTTCGAGGTGCTCATGGGCGGCAGCCAGCGCATCGACCCCGTGCCGTGGCTGGCACAGCGTGGCCTGAGCCCGGGTAACTACGTCGGCTGATCCGTGACGGACAACAACGCCGACGGGCCAGCCCAGACGCATTCGTCCGACCCCACCCAATCTTTCGGACGTCACTCTGACGACGAACCCAGAACGGGGTTGATCCGGCGCGCGCCGACGGGAGCCTTTCCCGTCGCTGACGCACCGCCCACCAGCATCATCCGCCGCACGCCCACTGGTTCGATACCCGTCGTCGACGCTCCTCAAACGAGTGTCATCGAGCCCGCGACCGGTCTCATTCCCGTCGAGCCCGCGACCGGCCTGATCCGGGCCGAGGATGCCCCCGCGACCACGTTCATCCCGGCCTCGGGCCCCGCTCCGGCAGCGGCTCCCGCTCCCGAGTCGGCTTCGACGCCGGCGCCGAAGCCACCGCCCGGGCCGTTCGCCGCCTGCGCCACTGCCACGGCCTGCATCTTGAGTGGCTGGGCGACGGCCGTCATCGCCACTTCACTGATCGCCGGGTGGTGGCGCACCGATCCGCTGTTCTGCGTCGCCATCGGCTTCCTCGCCGCCGTCGGCTGCGGCGCCACCATCGGCGGGCAGATCGCCGTCCTGCTGCGGCGCCGCACGGGCCGGGTCGTGGTGGTGGTCGGCGCCTTGGTGACGCTGGTGATCTTCGCCAGTTTGTTCGTCGCCGGGGCCAAACTGCCGCCGATCGTCTACGGCATCCCGGTGCTGCCGATCGCCAGCATGGTGCTCGCGATGCTGCCCGTTACCGGCCGCTGGTGCACCAAAACCTGACGCGCCGAAGCGAATCCGGCTAAAAATCAGCGAGATCGCACCGTCCGACTTTCGCGCGCGCCGACGCTAAAGCTTCTGTACCGGAGCGTGGTTGTGCATCAGTTTGACCCGGCCGGAGCTGCCGAAATCGATGAGCGACATGGCCGATTCGCCGACACCACTGACCTCCTCGACGCGGCCCAGGCCGTACTTGTCGTGCGTGACACGGTCACCTGGCGAGAGCACCACCAGCGGCTTGTTGCGGTTCGGCGCCGGCCGCATGGGCGACGGACGTCCACCACCGAGACCACCGCCCGATCCGCCGGACCCGTAGCCTCGCGGCGCCGACAGCGATGGTGGCGGCTCGACGCGGCGCCAGTCGATGAGCTCCTGCGGAATCTCCTGCAGAAAGCGCGATTCCGGGTTGAGCATGGGCTGCCCCCACGACGAGCGCACCTTGGCGCGGCTGAGGTACAGCCGCTGGCGCGCCCGGGTGATGCCGACGTACGCCAGCCGACGTTCCTCGGACAGTTCGGTCGGGTCGCCGAGGGCGCGCATGTGCGGGAACATGCCGTCTTCCCAGCCGGTCACGAAAACCACGGGGAATTCGAGGCCTTTGGCGGTGTGCAGCGTCATCATCGTGACGACGCCGTCGCCGTCCTCGGGGATTTCGTCGGCGTCCGCCACCAGCGAGACCCGTTCCAGGAAGGCGGCCAGCGCTCCGGTGTCGGGCACGTCCTCGTCCAGTTCCTCTTCCTGCAACGCCTGTGCGTTGGCGAGGTCGGTGCTGAATTCGTGTGCGACGCTGACCAATTCGTTCAGGTTGTCGAGCCGCGCCTGGTCCTGCGGGTCGCTGGACGCTTCCAGTTCGCGGCGGTAGCCCGTGCGGTCCAGCACCGTCTCCACCAGGTCACCCAGCTCGCCGTCGAGCCCGCCGCGCAGGCTGTCCATGAGCTCGACGAAACTGGCGATCGCCTTCTCCGAGCGGGAGTTCAGCATCGGCACCCGGCCCTCGGCGGCGGCCTGCAGCGCGTCACTGAAGCTGGCGCCGGTGTTCTCCGCGTACACCGCCACGCAGGCCTCGGCGCGGTCACCGATGCCGCGGCGGGGGGTGTTGAGGATGCGCCGCAGGCTCACCGCGTCGCCCGGATTGTCCAGCACCCGCAGGTACGCGACGATGTCGCGAATCTCCTTGCGCTCGTAGAAGCGCATGCCCCCGACGACTTTGTACGGGATGCCGGCCCGGATGAAGATGTCCTCCACGGACCGCGACGAGTTGTTGGTGCGGTAGAACACCGCGATGTCGCCGTAGCTGTACTTGGTGTCGATACCGCTGCCCTTGGTGGTCAGCGTGTCGATCTCCTCGGCGATGAACCGTGCCTCGTCGTGTTCGTTGTCGGCGACGTAGCCGACGATCAGCTCGCCCTCACCGGCGTCGGTCCACAGCTTCTTGTCGCGGCGTCCGGCGTTGCGGCTGATGACGCCGTTGGCGGCCGACAGGATGTTCTGCGTGGAACGGTAATTCTGTTCCAGCAGAATGGTTTTCGCATTCGGGAAGTCGCGCTCGAAATCCTCGATGTTGCGGATCGTCGCGCCGCGGAACGCGTAGATGGACTGGTCGGCGTCACCCACGACGCACAGTTCGGCGGGCGGGACGTCGTCGGCGCCTCCGGGCGCGTGGTGCCCGACGAGCTCGCGCACCAGCACGTACTGGGCATGGTTGGTGTCCTGATACTCGTCGACCAGGATGTGCCGGAAGCGCCGCCGGTAGTACTGCGCGATCTGCGGAAAGCTCTGCAGCACAGCGACGGTCTCGCCGATCAGGTCGTCGAAGTCCATGGCGTTCGCCGCCCGCAGCCGGCGCTGGTATTCGCCGTAGACCTCGGCGACGATCTTCGGCAGGTCCTCGTCGGCCTCCGACGCCTCCGAGGCCGCCTGCAGCGGGTCTATCAGTTCGTTCTTCAGGTTCGAGATCGCGGTCGCCAGCATGCGCGGCGAGTACCGCTTGACGTCGAGGCCCAGGTCCTTGCCCACCATCATCAACAACCGGCGCGAGTCGTCGGCGTCGTAGATGGAGAAGTTGGAGTTCAGCCCCGGCAGCAGCGAGGCCTGGTTCCGGAGGATGCGGACGCAGGTGGAGTGGAACGTCGACACCCACATGGACTTGGCGCGGGGACCGATCAACTGGACGACGCGCTCACGCATCTCGGCGGCGGCCTTGTTGGTGAACGTGATGGCCAGGATCTGGCCGACGCCGACATCGCGGTTGGCCAGCAGGTAGGCGATGCGCCGGGTCAGCACCGCGGTTTTGCCCGAGCCGGCGCCGGCCACGATCAGCAGCGGCGAACCCTCGTGCAGAACCGCTGCACGCTGCTGCGGGTTGAGGCCGTCCAGAAGCTGATCGATGTCGGGGGCTGTGCTCGTCATATCAGCTCAAACTTACCGCCGGGGTGCGACAAGCCACGCATTTCCCCGGTCGCTTCAGTCGCCTCTTTGCGCTGGCACCGGCCGGGATGGCACACTCGGAACGTGCTCAATGCGCAGCAGCGATTTTTCTACGGGTACCGGACGCCGGTACCCGGGGTTTAGCTGCTTCCCTTCAGCCCCGTGGTCCGCATCCGGATCCGGGGCTCGTTTGTTGTGTGAGGCCTGAATTCGGATGACACCAGAATCCACCAACAGCGAGGAAACCATGTCGACCGAAACTGAACTCCCCAACATCGACGAGCTCCGCCTGGAGATCGACGAGTTGGACGCCACCATCCTTGCGGCCGTCGCCCGTCGCACCGAGGTCTCCAAGATGATCGGCAAGGCCCGCATGGCCTCCGGCGGCACCCGGCTGGTGCACAGCCGTGAGATGAAGGTCATCGAGCGCTACAGCGAGCTGGGCCCCGAGGGCAAAGACCTCGCCATGCTGCTGCTGCGTCTCGGCCGCGGCCGCCTCGGCCACTGACCTCCGCTCACTGACCAAACTTCCCGCGAGCGGCCGTGTCTGTACGGCGACACACCGACTTCGATGTGTGGTTTGCGCACTGTCGCGGCCGGTGAGCGGCCCCATTTGTACAAGCAACCACGGCGTGTTGCGTACAGACACGGCCGCTCGCGCCAAGGGTGAGAGGCGCCAAGGGTGAGAGGCGCCAAGGGTGAGGGGTGCCTAGGGAGTCAGGGCGATGTACTTGGTGTCGAGGTACTCCTCGATGCCTTCGGTGCCGCCTTCGCGGCCGAAGCCTGACGACTTCACCCCGCCGAACGGCGCCGCCGGGTCCGAGATGACGCCCCGGTTGACGCCGACCATGCCGGACTCCAGCGCCTCGGACACCCGCAGCGCCCGGTCGAGCGATTGCGTGTAGATGTAGGCCGCCAGACCGTACTCGGTGTCGTTGGCCGCGGCGATCGCCTCGTCCTCGGTGTCGAATCCCGTCACGGGAGCGACGGGCCCGAACACCTCCTCCCGGAGGATGCGGGCATCGGCAGGGACGTCCGCCAGGACCGTCGCGGGATAGAAGTAGCCCGGACCGCCCGGGGCGGTGCCCCCGACGGCGACGGTCGCGCCGCGAGACACCGCGTCGGACACCAGGTCGGTGACGGTGCCGAGCTGCTTGGCGTTGATCAGCGGGCCGAGCGTCGCGGTCTCGTCCAAGCCGTTGCCGAGCGTGAACTCGCTCATCCGCTGCACCAGCTTCGTGGTGAACTCCTCCCGCACCGCGTTGGCGACGTGGAAGCGGTTGGCCGCCGTACAGGCCTCGCCGCCGTTGCGCATCTTGGCGAGGATCGCGCCGTCGACGGCGGCATCGATGTCGGCGTCGTCGAACACCAGGAACGGCGCGTTGCCGCCGAGTTCCATCGACATGCGCAGCAGCTTCTCGCCGCCCTGCTGTACCAGCGCCCGGCCGACGCCCGTCGACCCGGTGAAGGTCAGCTTGCGCAGCCGGCCGTCGTTGATCAGCGCGGCGGTCAGTTCACCCGGACTGGTGGTCGGCAGCACGGACAGCACGCCCTTGGGCAGCCCGGCGTCGGCCATCAGTTTGGCCAGCAGCAACATGGTCAGCGGGGTTTCGGCGGCGGGCTTGACCACCATGGTGCAGCCCGCCGCCAGGGCCGGGCCGATCTTGCGGGTGCCCATGGCCAGCGGGAAGTTCCACGGCGTCACCGCGTAACACGGGCCGACGGGCGACTTGGTGACGACGATGCGCCCGGTGCCGGCCGGGCTCGGGGTGTAGCGGCCGCCGATGCGGACGGCCTCTTCGGCGAACCAGCGGAAGAACTCGGCGCCGTACTTGACCTCGCCGCGGCTCTCGGCGAGCACCTTGCCCATCTCGAGCGTCATCAACGTCGCGAGATCCTCGGCGCGGGCGGTGATGGTCTCGAACACCGACCGCAGGATTTCGCCACGCTCACGGGGCGGGGTTGCCGCCCACTCCTTTTCGACAGCCTCCGCGGCGTCGAGTGCGGCGATGCCGTCCTGCGGCGCGGCGTCGGCGACGCGGACGATGACGTCCTCGGTAGCCGGGTTGAGCACTTCGAACGTGGATTGACCGGCGCGCTCCTCACCGCCGATCCAGAGGCCAGTTGGGACAGACGACAACAACGCGGCGATGTCCATACACCCATCATGTACGGCGGCGTTTCCTACGTCACACTAGGGTTTGAGGCATGGCTGATCAGACTCCCGCTGCCGACATCACGACCACCTCAGCCTGGAAGGCGCTCAGCGCGCACCACGCCGCGGTCGAGGCGACCACGCTGCGCGAGTTGTTCGCCGACGACCCGGACCGCGGCCGGGAGCTGACGCTGACCGTCGGCGATCTGTACATCGACTACAGCAAGCACCGCGTGACCAGGGAAACCCTTGCCCTGCTGCTCGATCTGGCCCGTGCGGCCGGCCTTGAGGAGCGGCGCGACGCCATGTTCGCGGGACAACACATCAACACCTCCGAGGACCGCGCCGTGCTGCACACGGCGCTGCGGCTGCCCCGCGGCGCCTCGTTGGTGGTCGACGGTCAGGACGTGGTCGCCGACGTGCACTCGGTACTCGACGAGATGGGCACCTTCACCGACCGGCTGCGCAGCGGTGAGTGGACCGGGGCCACCGGGCAGCGCATCACGACGGTCGTCAACATCGGGATCGGTGGTTCCGACCTGGGCCCGGTGATGGTCGACCAGGCCCTGCGCCATTACGCCGACGCGGGCATCACGGCGCGGTTCGTGTCGAACGTCGACCCGGCCGACCTGGTGGCCAAGCTCGACGGACTCGACCCTGCCACAACGCTTTTCATCGTCGCCTCCAAGACGTTCTCGACGTTGGAAACGCTGACGAACGCCACCGCCGCCCGGCGCTGGCTGATTGAAGGACTGGGCGACGGGGCTGGATCGGAGGCCGTCGCCAAGCACTTCGTCGCGGTGTCGACCAACGCAAAGCTGGTGTCCGAGTTCGGCATCGACACTGCGAACATGTTCGGCTTCTGGGATTGGGTCGGCGGCCGCTACTCCGTCGACAGTGCCATCGGGCTGTCGGTGATGGCCGTCATCGGCAAGGAGCGCTTCGGCGAATTCCTGGCCGGCTTCCACCTGGTCGACGAGCACTTCCGCACCGCGCCACTGGAGGCGAACGCGCCGGCGCTGCTCGGGCTCATCGGCCTGTGGTACTCGGATTTCTTTGGCGCACAAGCCCGTGCGGTGCTCCCCTACTCCAACGACCTGGCCCGGTTCGCCGCCTATCTGCAGCAGCTGACCATGGAGTCCAACGGCAAATCGGTGCGCGCCGACGGCACTCCGGTGAGCACCGATACCGGCGAGATCTTCTGGGGTGAACCGGGAACCAACGGCCAGCACGCCTTCTACCAACTGCTGCACCAGGGCACGCGGCTGGTGCCGGCCGATTTCATCGGCTTCAGCGAGCCGACCGATGATCTGCCCACCGCCGACGGCACCGGCAGCATGCACGACCTGCTGATGAGCAATTTCTTCGCCCAGACCCAGGTGCTCGCGTTCGGCAAGACCGCCGAGGAAATTGCCGCCGAAGGCACCCCTGCTGCCGTCGTCCCGCACAAGGTGATGCCGGGAAACCGGCCCACCACTTCGATTTTGGCGACCAAGCTGACGCCGTCGGTGGTCGGACAGTTGATCGCGCTGTACGAGCACCAGGTGTTCACCGAAGGCGTCATCTGGGGCATCGACTCGTTCGATCAGTGGGGTGTCGAGCTCGGTAAGACGCAGGCCAAGGCCCTGCTGCCGGTCATCACGTCCGACGCCGCGCCCGCACCGCAGTCCGACAGCTCCACCGACGCCCTGGTGCGCCGCTACCGCGTCGAGCGCGGCCGCGTTTCCTAGGGATTTGTGCACGAAAATCCGCGGCCGGCGCGGAAAATCGTGCACAAATCCCTAGGCGAAGTACTTGGTGAACCGCGGCGGCACCAGCTTCATCACCTCGACCAGCGGCCACCACGGCCAGCCGGGGACGACGGCGCGGCCCTTCTCCTTCTCGATGGCGTCGACCATGGCCTTCACACCGGTCTCGTTGTCGACCATGAGCATCGTGGAGCCGGCTTTCGCGGTCATCTCCGACTCGATGTAGCCGGGCTCGAGGACCGTGATCTTGATGGGTCCGGACGGGTACTCGGCACGCAGCGACTCACCCAGCGACGTGACGCCGGCCTTGCTCGCGGCGTACGCGGCCTTGAACCCGGGCACCCCGACGTTGCCGAGCACCGACGACACCAGGACCAGATGGCCGCGGCCCGTGGCCTTGAACATCTCCAGTGCCGTTTCGATCTGCACCAGCGCCGCAACGAGATTCGTCTCGATGGTCACCTTGTTGGCCCACAGCTTGCCGCCGCCCAGCGGGTAGCCCTTGCCGATGCCGGCGTTGACGATGACGCAGTCGATACCGCCCAACTGATCGGACAGTTCCTCGAACACCTTGGGCACCTGGTCGTGGTCGTTGACGTCCAGCGCCGCGATGGCCACCGTCACCCCGGGATACTGCGCCGTCAGTTCGGCCTTCAGTTCTTCGAGGTTGTCCAGCCGGCGGGCACACAGCGCGAGGTCGCGGCCCTTGGCGGCGAACTGCCGGGCCATACCGGCGCCCAGGCCCGAGCTCGCGCCGGTGATGAGGATCTTCTGCCGAGTCATGCCTGCAGCGTAACCAACTCGACACCTGTCAAGAAAGGTTGCATGGTGCAGGATCGAAGGATGAAGCTCGCCGCCCTGTTGGTTGCCGCCCTGGGCATGACGTGGCTGCCCCTCGCCCACGCCGACGACGATCAGCTGTTCCGGCTGGTTGACACCGCCGCCCAGCGGCTGCAGACCGCCGATCCGGTGGCCGCCGTCAAGTGGATCAGCGGCGGCTCGATCGAGGACCCCGCGCGAGTGGAACAGGTACTGAATGCGGTCGGCGCCCAGGCCACCGCGTCCGGTGCCGACCCGGTGTTCGTGCGGCAGGTGTTCACCGATCAGATTCACGCCACCGAGGGCATCGAGTACCTGCGGTTCAGCCAGTGGAAGTTCGATCCGGCCGCGGCTCCCACCACCGCCCCGGATCTGTCCGAATCCCGCACGGCGATAGACGGTTTCAACCGCACCATGGTCGCCGAGCTGGCGGCACACCAGAGTGTCCTGCACGGCCCTGGATGCCCGGGTGCGGTGGACGCCGCTCGAACACAAGTCACCGAGCAACGGCACCTCGACCCGCTGTACCAGCAGGCACTGGTGACGGCGACCAAGAACTACTGCAACTGAATCACTTGAGCAGCTTCGACATCCGCCGGTCGGCCAGCACCTTGCCGCCGGTCTGGCACGTCGCGCAGTACTGAAAAGACTTGTCCGCGAAGGACACTTCCCGGACGGTGTCACCGCAGACCGGGCACGGCAGCCCGGTGCGGGCGTGGACCCGGAGCCCAGAGCGCTTCTCCCCCTTGAGGGTTGCCGCCCCCTGTCCGACCGATCGGGTCACCGCATCGGTGAGCACCGAGATCATCGCGTCGTGCAGCGCACTCAGTTGTTCGGGCGTCAGTTTGCCCGCGGTCGCGAACGGCGAAAGTTTGGCCACGTGCAGAATTTCGTCGCTGTAGGCGTTGCCGATCCCGGCGATCACGCGCTGATCGGTGATGACGTTCTTGATCCGGCCAGTGTTGCCGGCCAGCACCGCTGCCAACTCCGCCGGCCCGAGCGACAGCGCGTCCGGCCCCAGCGTGGCGATCTGCGGCACGGCCAATGGGTCGTTCACGAGCCACACCGCCAGCCGCTTCTGGGTGCCCGCCTCGGTGAGGTCGAAACCCGGTGCCTCACCCGGCTTTCCGAGATGCACCCGCAGCGCGATCGGGCCCTTGCCCGGTTTCAGCGGCGCGGCCGCCAGCTTCTCCGACCAACGCAGCCAGCCCGCCCGTGACAGGTGGGTGATCAGGTGCAGGTCGCCGACCTGCAGGCCCAGGTACTTGCCCCAGCGGTTGGCACCCGTCACCTCCTTGCCGTACAACGCCGTCGGCGGCGGGTCGAAGGTCTTGAGCACCGACAGAGCGGAGACGTCGACGCGGCCCACCGGCAGTCCGACCGCATGACGACGCAGGTGATCGGCGAGCGCCTCGACCTCGGGAAGTTCCGGCATGGGTTCAGGCTAGCGACTGGATGTACCGCATGCTGTACACATGGCAGACCGCTCGGCGCCCGCCCCGGCCACCAATCCGCTGCGACGCATGCTGGTCATCAACAGCGTGCCGCGTCGCTGGCCGTTCGCACTGCGGGCGTCGATCTGCATGGTGGTGCCGATTCTCGCCGGGTGGGCGGCAGGAGACGTGCCGGCCGGGCTGGTCGCCACCATCGGTGGTTTCACCTCGCTGTACGGCAGCGGACGGCCGTATCTCAACCGCGCGATGTATCTCGGCGCCATCGCGGTCTCGTTCGCGGTGGTCGTGGCGCTCGGCGACTGGGCGGCAGCAACCCCGTGGTCGGCGGTTCTCGTGGTGAGCGTCATCGCGATGGCCACCGTACTGATCTGCCAGGCCCTGTCGGTCGGACCGCCCGGCGCGTACATGCCCGTCCTGGCGTGCGCGGCGGCGGTCGGGATCGCGGCCGAGCACCTGAGTCCCTGGCGGCTGGGTGCGCTGGTGCTGGCCGGCGGCGCGTTCGCCTGGGTGGTGCACATGGCCGGCGTACTGGTCCGCCCCCGCGGGCCCGAGCGCGCTGCGGTGGCCGGTGCCGCCGAAGCGGTGGCCACCTACATCGAAACGTCTTCGCCCGATGCGCGGCACCGCGCCGCTCAACTCTTGCACGAAGCGTGGATCACGCTCGTCACGTTCCAGCCGGTGCACCCCAAGCCTGACGACACCCTGTATCGACTGCGGATGACGAACCGCCGACTACATGTACTGTTCGCCGAGGCCATGGCTGCCGCCGATCACGGCCGGCCGCTGTCCGTCGACAGCGCCGCACTGGCCCGGCAACTGGGCACGGTGCCCGACGACATCGGCGGCAGTTTCGCGGGCCTGATCCCGCTCGGGCGGCCGTCCGTCGCGACGCTGCTGCGCCGGGCGATGACGCCGGGGGCTCCCCCGCTGACCGCGGCCCTGCGCACCGCGGTCGCCGTCGCGATCGCCGGAACCGTCACCGTCGGCCTGAACATGGACCACGCGTACTGGGCGATGGCGGCGGCAGTGCTGATGCTGCACCAGGGCTTCGACTGGCGGCGCACGGTGCAACGCGGCCTCGAACGCACCCTGGGCACGTGGCTCGGCCTGGTGCTGGCCGGGGGCATCTTGATCGCGGCACCGGGTGGACCGTGGCTGGCCCTGATCGTCGGTACGTTGCAGTTCGTCATCGAGATGTTCGTGGTGCGTAACTACACCGTCGCGGTCATCTTCATCACGCCCGCGGCCTTGACCATCGCGTCGGGCGGACACCACATCGCCGACGTGCCCGCCATGCTGCTCGCCCGCGGTATCGACACCGTGATCGGTTGCGCGGTGGCACTTCTGGTGTTGTGGGTGACGCGGCGCGGCCATCCCGCGGCGCGCCCCGCCGAGTCGATCGCGGCCACGCTGGATGCGGTCGCGGTCGTGGTCGGACATCTGGCCGCAGGTCAGGTGACCACCGATCACGCCCGCAACGACCGTCGCGATCTGCAGGTACGGGCGATGGCCATGCTTCCGGTGTACGACACCGCCATCGGCGGATCGAGCCGCAGTCGGGTTGCGGCAGAACGACTTTGGCCGATCATCGTCGCAACCGAGCAACTGGCCTACCGCACACTCGCCACTGCATGGGCCACGGAGCAGTCCGAAGCACCGTTCACCCCCGCCGACGCCCAGCGACTGACCGCGACGCTCGGCGATCTGGCCGACGCGGTGCGCACCGGACGGCCGGCAGCCGAGATCACCGAGCCACCGGCGTTCGGCGCCAACGAGTTACACGCGATCCGGGCGTCCCTGACGTAGGGATTTGTGCACGTTTTTCCGCGGTCGGCGCGGAAAAACGTGCACAAATCCCTAGCTCTCGATGGCGCGCTGCACCAGACCCAGCGCCCAGCCGACGATTGACAGCAGGATCGCCGCCCAGATCGCCGTGAACCAGAACTGGTCGATCCCCAGGCCCCAGTGGGTGGTGTTCTCGGTGATCCACGAGGTGATCCACAGCATCCAGGCGTTGATGACGATGTGGATGAGGCCGAGCGTGAGGATGTAGAGCGGGATCGCGAACAGCTGCACGATCGGCTTGATGATGGCGTTGACCAACCCGAAGACGAACGCCACCACCAGGATGATGCCGACCCGCTCGAGTTGGCCGGCGCCCACGGGGAAGACGAAGTAGATCCCCGACACCATGCGCGTGACCAACCACAACGCCAGGCCGGTCAACCCAGCACGAACCAGCAGCGATTTCATGCTGTCGATTCTGCCCGCAGCAGGTAGGTGTCCATGATCCAGCCGTGCCGCGCCCGGGCGTCGGCCCGCTCCCGCGCGATGCGTTCCCCGACCTCGCCGACGGTCCCGGCGATCAGCATCTCGTCCGGGGTGCCGAGGTAGGCGCCCCACCAAATCCGCGTCTGCGGTGGGCATTCCAGGAACGAGCACTCGCCGTCGAGCATCACCACCGCGGCCCCCGCCAGCCCGTGCTCACGCAGCTGACGCCCCGTCGTGATGAGCACCGGCTCGCCAATGTCGTTGAGCGGGATGCGATGTCGAGCGGTGAGCGCCTGGATGGCGGTGATGCCGGGGATGACGTCGAACTCGAACTCGACGTGTTCGGCGACGCGGTCCAGGATGCGCAGCGTGCTGTCGTAGAGCGACGGGTCGCCCCACGCCAAAAAGGCGCCCACGCCATCCGGCCCCAGTTCGGTCTCGATGGCCTGCGCCCACAGCCGGGCCCGCGCGGCATGCCATTCGGCGACGGCCTCGTGGTACTCGCGATCTTTGGCCCGCTTGGGATCGGGCAGTGCCACGAACCGGTAGCCGGGGTCTTCGATGAAGCGCTCGCAGATCAGCCGGCGCAGCGCGACGAGATCGTCCTTGGTGTCGCCTTTGTCCATCGCGAAGAACACCTGCGTGTCGTTGAGCGCCGCGATGGCTTGGGCGGTGACGTACTCCGGGTCGCCGGCGCCGATACCGATGACGTGGATTGTGCGCATCCGCGAAGGCTAGCGGCCTGCGGCGGCCGCAGTTTTATCCAGTACCGCAGGTATTGACTACCTCTGGTATCGGACGTAGCTTCGGATTACGGACACTTTCGAAGGGATGTCAACGATGACAGCTTCGGTCAAAGGCCAGACGACGCGCGCGGAATTCGCCGAACGCCTGCTCAAAGGCTCGGTACGCAAGTCTTACGCGCCGATCGTCGACATCGACTGGGACGCGCCGATCGACCCGGACAAGTACTTCCTGCCACCGAAGGTCGTCTCGCTGTACGGCACCCCGATCTGGGAAGCGATGAGCCGGGCCGAGCGGATCGAGCTCTCCCGCCAGGAACTGGTGAACACCCTGTCGGCCGGCATCTGGTTCGAGAACATCCTCAACCAGGCCCTGCTCCGCAAGGCGATGCATCAGGATCCGACCGCGAGCGCCACGCACTACGAGCTGACCGAACTCGGCGACGAGACCCGGCACATGGTGATGTTCGGCAAGGCCATCGAGAAGGTGGGCGCCGACCCGGTGCGGCCCAAGTGGTACCAGCGCACGATCATCAACATGCTGCCGTTCGCCTTCCAGGGTTCGGTGCTGTGGGTGGCCGCACTGATCGGCGAGGAGATCTTCGATTCACTGCAACGCCAGATGATGGACGATCCCGAGCTGCAACCAATGGTGCAGCGGCTCATGCGAATTCACGTAACCGAAGAGGCCCGCCACATCCAGTTCGCCCGCGACGGCCTGCGCAAGCGCGCACCGGAGATGTCGTGGCCGAAGCGCTTCTGGATCGGCAACCTCAACGGTATCGGCGGCCTGTTCTTCCGGTTCCTGTTCACCAACAAGGTGCAGTACCGCCGCGTCGGACTGGACGCGCGCGCCGCGCGCCGGATGGCGCGGACGTCGCCGCACCGGATCGAGACACAGATCGCCGGGTTCGCGCCGCTCGCGTCGTTCCTGGAGGAAGTTGGACTCCTCGGCCCCATCGCACGGCGGATGTGGCGGCGGAGCGGCTTCCTGCCCGGCGGCAAGATTGCGCCGGCGACGCGCGCCGAGATCGCCGAACCCGAGGACCTGTACGACGGACCCGCCACCATCGACGGCCGCGACGTCCGGGTCCGGCTGGCCGGGCACCTCGATCCGATCGACGGCCAGTACCACTGGCGTGGAACGGTTTTCGAGACGCTCGACGAGCTGCCGCGCACGGCCGTCACCGTGGCGGTCGGCGAACGAACCGCGACGGCGCGCGTCACCGAGCGCAGCCAGCAGGGCGGCTACGCCATCAGCGGCGCCGGTTTGCCGCCGTTCCCGCTGACCTGACAACCACTGAATGGGCGGTACCCATTCCACAAAACTAGAACACGTTCTAGCATCGCTTCATGAGGTTCACCTACGCCGAAGCGATGACCGATCCGAAGTACTACATCCCGCTGGCCAAGGCGGCTGACGAAGCCGGCTACCACGCAATGACCATTCCGGACAGCATCGCGTACCCCTTCGAGTCCGACTCGTCCTACCCGTACACCGCCGACGGCAGCCGCGAATTCCTCGACGGCAAGTCGTTCATCGAGTCGTTCTCGCTGATCGGCGCCCTGTCGGCCGTCACGACCAAGCTGCACTTCAACATCTTCGTGCTGAAGCTGCCCATCCGGCCGCCGGCCCTGGTCGCCAAGCAGGCCGGGTCATTGGCCGCACTGTTCGACAACCGCCTGGGCCTGGGCGTCGGCACCAGCCCGTGGCCGGAGGACTACGAGGTCATGGGCGTGCCGTTCGCCCGCCGCGGCAAGCGCATGGATGAGTGCATCGACGTCATCCGCGGCCTGACCTCGGGCGACTACTTCGAGTACCACGGCGAGTTCTACGACATCCCCAAGACCAAGATGACGCCCGCGCCGACCAAGCCGGTGCCGATCCTCGTCGGTGGCCACGCCGACGCCGCTCTCAAGCGCGCCGCGCGCAACGATGGCTGGATGCACGGCGGCGGCGACCCGGCCGAGCTCGACCCGCTGCTGAAGAAGCTCGCGCAGTACCGCGAATCCGAAGAGCGCATCGGGCTGTGCGACGAGTTCCAGATTCACGTCATCTCGATCGACGGCTTCACCGTCGACGGCGTGAAGCGCCTCGAGGACAAGGGCGTCACCGACGTCATCGTCGGCTTCCGCGTGCCCTACATCATGGGCGAAGACACGCAGCCGCTCGATGAGAAGATCAAGCACCTGGAGATGTTCGCCGAGAACGTCATCGCCAAGGTCTGAGCGCGACTACTCGTCGATGACGTGGACCGCGGCCTCCTCGGCGGAGGCCGCGCTCCCGTCGATGCCGACGTCCCCGGCAAGCAGCTCACCGTCCTGCTCGCCGGCCACGAGCCGGCCGGACCGCTGGTCACCGACCTCGTCTTCGCCCCACTGCTCGTCGGGATCGTCACCCTCGTCAAGCTGCAGCGCCGGGTCCGGCTCTTCCTCGGCGAGCAGCTCGTCGAGGGTCTCTTGGTCCCGGGGCTCACGCCATTTGTCGGGCGGCACGTAGCCCTCGTCCAGCAGGTCGTCGACGCCGCGGTCGATCAGCATGTCCTCCTGCGTCAGCTGATCGTCATCCTCGTCGGTGTAATCGCCTGAGCTCATGGCCTCAGGATGCCACCGAACGGCGCCTTTGGCGAGGAGACACAGATGTCCCCGACACGTCAGGGCGTCAGGGACATCTGTGCACACTCCAGCAGCTGGATCACAGCGTGCGGCTGATGATCTCCTTCATGATTTCGCTTGTGCCGCCGTAGATCTTGTTCACGCGCGCCGCGGCGTAGGCCCGGCCGATCGGGTACTCCATCATGTAGCCGTACCCGCCGAAGAACTGCACACAGCGGTCGACGACGGCCACGGCCCGGTCCGCGGCGATCAGCTTTCCCATGGAGGCGATCGCCGGATCGTTGTCGCCGTCGATCAGCGACTGCACGCAGTAGTCCACCGTGGTCTTGATGGACAGCACCTCGGCCTTGAGCTCGGCGAGCTGGAATCGGTTGTGCTGGAAGTTGATCAGCGGTTTGCCGAAGGCCTCGCGCTGCTTGGTGTACTTGATGGCCTCCAGCACCGCGGCCTCGGCCATGCCGGCGCAGATCGATCCGATGACGAGCCGTTCGCGGGCCAGCTGCGACATCAGCTGGTAGAAGCCCAGACCTTCCTGCTCACCGAGCAGGTTGGTGACCGGCACGCGCATGTCGCTGAAGAACAGCTCGCGGGTGTCCTGGCCGTGCTGACCGACCTTCTCCAGCACCCGGCCGCGCTCGAAGCCCGGCAGGTCGTTGACCTCGGCGACGATCAGCGACACCCCGGCCGCGCCCTGCGTGGGATCGGTCTTGGCGACGATCACCACCATGTCGCACAGAGATCCGTTGGAGATGAAGGTCTTTGAGCCGTTGATGACGTAGTGGTCGCCATCGCGGATGGCGGTGGTGCGGACGGCCTGCAGGTCCGAACCAGTGCCCGGCTCGGTCATCGCGATGGCCAGCACCGTCTCGCCGCTGATGATCTTCGGCATCCAACGGGCCTTCTGCTCCGCGTTGCCGTAGGTGTCGATGTAGTGCGCCACGATCGGCGAGTGCACCGACCAGCCCGAGGCCGAATCATGAGCCAGCGCAAACTCTTCGGCCACCACGGCCGAGAAGCCGAAGTCACCGCCCGCGCCGCCGTACTCCTCGGGCAGGTCCAGGCCGAGCAGGCCGGCGTCGCCGAGCTTGTTCCAGAACTCGCGGTCGACCTGGTGGTTCTTGGCCCACCGCTCCTGGTTGGGCGTGGCCTCCTTGGCCAGGAACGCCGCCGCGTGCTGACGCAGCTCGCGGTGCTGATCGGTCTCCCAGCTGGCCCGGTACTTCGGGAAGAGCTCTGACATTGGTCCACCTCGCTAAATTCTGCGCGCTATACAACTGTATAGGCCCCTGTTCATGTGTACAGTACATTGATCCGGTTGCCGATGGGAGGTCTGATGGTTGATCCGAGGGCAACTGTCGACGACCTGACAGCCAAAGCGCGCATCCGCAACACCGCGCTGGACCTGTACGCCAAACACGGCGAAGACCGAATCTCGTTGCGCGCCATCGCCGCGGAGGCAGGCGTCGCGGTCGGGCTGGTGCAGCACCACTTCAAGACCAAGGCCGGCCTGCGGAACGCGGTGGACCAGCTGGTGGTCGACTACTTCGCGGGTGCGCTTGCCGAGGTGCCCGAAGACGCCTCCACCGCCGTGCGCGACGCCGCCGTCCGCGACATGCTGCGGGCCAATCCGGCGGTGGTCGACTACGTGCGCCGGGCCCTGCTGCAACCGAACGTCGCCGACAGCCACCTGGTCGACGTCATCGTCGACCTCACGCAACGCGAGGTCCGGGCGGCCCGCAAGACCGGTCGCGCCTCGACCACGCGCCGCGAGAACACCCAGGTCGTCGCCGTGCTCGCCCGGCAGATGGGCGAACTACTGTTGGCGCCCATGGTCGACGCGGTGTGGGCACGGGTGGCGCCGGATACGAAACCGCCACGACTCCGGGTGACGGTCGACGAGGCCGGGCAATGACCGTCAGCGTCGATGAATTCGAGGTCGCCGACCCCGCCGACGCGTGGACCGCGGCCGGCTTCACCGTCGAGCCGGACGGCGTATGCCGGGTCGGCGGCGTCCGTATGCGGTTGGTCGGACGCGAGCGTGGCACGGGCATCGTCGGATGGGCACTGCGCGGCGTGCCGTCCGACCAGCCGCTCGACGGCATCCCCACCACGCGATCGGACGCGCCGCCGCCGACGCCCGCCGAGCACCCCAACGGCGCGGTATCGGTCGACCACGTCGTGCTGCTGTCACCCGACTTGAAACGGACCGTCGCGGCGCTGGCGGCCGTCGACGTCCATCCGCGCCGCGAACGGGACGGCGAACTGGGCGGCCGGCCGATGCGGCAGATCTTCTTCCGGCTGGGCGAGGTGATCCTCGAGGTCGTCGGGTCGCCCGGCGCCACGGGCGACGGCCCGTCCACGTTGTGGGGCCTGACCTACGTCGTCGACGACATCGATGCCACCGCCGCCTTCTTCGCTGACCGCACCGCGCCCGTCAAACCGGCGGTGCAACCCGGACGCCGGATCACCACGCTGCGGCATCACGAATTCGGGATGTCGGTCCGCACGGCGATGATCTCGGCACCTATTCTCAGCCGATGAGCGACTCCGCTACCGACGACGTCGTGGTCATCCACACCGACGGCGGCTGCCGCCCCAACCCCGGCCCCGGCGGCTGGGGTGCGGTGCTGCGCATGCGCCATCACGTGCGCGAAATGTTCGGCGGCGAGGCCGGTGAAACCAGCAACAACCGCATGGAGCTGATGGCGCCGATCATGGCGCTCGAGGCGTTGACGCGGCCTGTCGTGGTGCACCTGCACACCGACAGCACCTACGTCCGCAACGGCATCACCAAGTGGGTGTACGGCTGGGAGCGCAACGGCTGGATGACGGCGTCGAAGCAGCCCGTGAAGAACGTCGACCTGTGGCAGCGGCTGCAGGCGGCCTGCGCCCGGCACCAGGTCGAGTGGTTCTGGGTCAAGGGGCACTCCGGCATCACCGACAACGAGTTGGCCGATCAGCTGGCGACGCGCGGGCTGGAAGAGGCCGTCGCCGCCGCACTCTGCCTGCCGTGATTTGTGCACGAAAATCCGCGCCTGCCGCGGAAAATCGTGCACAAATCACTCCCAGGTGACCTCTGCGGGCGTCTTGTCGGGGCGGAGGCCACGCCAGCTGGGCTGGCGCAAGCGGTTGTCCGTGGTGCGCTCGCTGTAGCGCACCTCGCCCACCAGTTCGGGCCGCACGTAGGTCACGCCTTTGGCATCCAGGGTGGAAAGCGGTGCGGTAAAAGGTGATTCGCGCGTCTCGAGCGGCTTGAGTATCGCCTTCAGATCAGCCAGCATCTTGTCGGTGAACCCGGTACCGACGCGGCCGGCGAACTGCAGGCCGTCGCCTTCGGGAACCCCGACCAGCAGCGCCCCGATACCGCTGGTGCGGCCGCCCTCCCCGGCCCGCCAGCCGCCGATCACCACTTCCTGTGTGCGCCAGAACTTGTCCTTCACCCAGGCCTCCGACCGCCCCGGCCGGTACCCCGAATCCCATTTCTTCGCGACCACCCCTTCATAGCCGCGCTCATCGGCGAACTTCAGGGGGTCTTCCGCCGGCAGCAGTGGCGGTACCGTCAGCGCACCGTCAGAGGCCAAGGTCTCCAACAACTTTCGCCGATCCCGGTACTTCGCGCGGGTCAGGTCGCGTCCGTCGAGGGACAGGATGTCGAAACACCAGAATTCGATGTGGCTGCCGGATCCGCGGTTCTGCATGGCCTGGAAGCTCGGCACACCGTCCTGCAACGCCACCACCTCGCCGTCGAGGATCACGTGGTGGTCGGCGAGATCGGCTGCCAACGACTGCAGTTGCGGGAATTCTCCCGTGACGTCACGGCCGCTGCGAGCGGTCAGCCGAATTCGGCCGTGGTCGGCGTCGACCAGGAGCCGGTAGCCGTCCCACTTTCCTTCGAAGGCCCAGTGGTCCGGAGACAGCCGGCCCACCGAGCCGTGCGTGGCCAGCATGGGTTGCAGCCGTTGCTCTTTCATCCGGCGCACCAGCCAGTTCTTACCTTCGGTCTGGATCAGCACGTAGCGCCCGGAGACCCGGCTGCCGTGGAGGTTGACGATGACCTCGCCGTTTTCGCCTGGGTCCCGGAACTTTTCGGTGTCGTAGGTGCCCGAATCCCAGATCGTGACGTGCCCGCCGCCGTATTCGCCCTTGGGGATGTCGCCTTCGAAGGTGGCGTACTCCAGCGGGTGGTCTTCGGTGTGCACCGCCAGGTGGTTGACGGTCGAGGTGTCCGGAAGGTTCTTCGGGACAGCCCAACTGACCAGCACGCCGTCGCGTTCGAGCCGGAAGTCGTAGTGCAGCCGGCGGGCGTGGTGTTCTTGGATGACGAAGCGGTTGTTGAGACCCGATGCGGGCGGGGCCGCGGGCACCGGCTCCGGCGTGCGACCGGGGTCCCGCATGCTGCGGTAGGTGGTGAGCCGGTCGGCCACCGGCGCGTCGCCGTCCATGTCCGCGAGCAGATCGCCGTCGTCGGCCAGGCGGGCCAGCACCTCGTCGAACCGCAGCTGGCGCAACTCGGGATCGTCGAGTTCCTCCCAGGTACGCGGCGCCGCCACCGTCGGCTCGTCGCGGCCGCGCAACGAGTACGGGGCCACCGTCGTCTTGGCCGCGGAGTTCTGGCTCCAGTCCAGAAACACCTTGCCGGCCCGCAGACTGCGGGTCATGGTCGCGGTGACCAGCCCACCCATCGACGATTCGAGTTGCTGGGCAACACGTTTGGCGACAGCCGACGCACCGCGGGAGCTGACGGGCGAGGCCAGCGGCACATACAGGTGTAAACCCTTACTGCCGCTGGTCACCGGATGGGCCTCCAGATCCATGCCGGCGACGAGTTCGCGGACGGCACGCGCCACCTCGCACAACTGCGCCATCGTGACACCCTCGCCCGGATCCAGGTCGAACACGATGCGTGTCGCGGGCCCGGGCGCCGGGGCCTCGCCCGGCCCGCCGCCCCCACCGACAAAGCGCCATTGCGGCACATGCACTTCCAACGACGCCTGTTGGGCGATCCAGGCCAGCCCCTCGGGCGTGTCGATGATCGGATAGACGGTGGTTCCGCTGCGATGCGTGATGGCGCCGCGCTCCAGCCACTCCGGCGCCGACGACGCCAGCTGCTTCTCGAAGAACGGCTGCTGCGCAACACCATTGGGCCACCGTTTACGGGTGACGGGACGGCCCGCGATGTGCGGCAACATCGCGCCGGCGACAGCGAGGTAGTAGTCGAAAACGTCGGCCTTGGTGGTGCCGGTCGCCGGATAGAGCACCTTGTCGGGATTGGTCAGCCGCACCCGTCCGAATTGCTCCACACCTCAAGTATCCAAGCCACGGCGCGATCATGGGCCATACTGGGGTATGCGGTCCATCTGGAAGGGGTCAGTCGCCTTCGGTCTGGTCAATGTGCCGGTGAAGGTGTACAGCGCCACTGAGGATCACGACATCAAGTTTCATCAGGTGCACGCCAAGGACAACGGCCGCATCCGATACAAGCGGGTGTGCGAGGTCTGCGGCGAGGTCGTCGAGTTTCGGGATATCGCCAAGTCTTTCGAATCGGAGGACGGCCAGACCGTCATCATCACCGACGAAGACATCGCCACGCTGCCGGAAGAGCGCAGCCGCGAGATCGAGGTCGTCGAGTTCGTCCCGGCCGAGCAGATCGATCCGCTCATGTACGACCGCAGTTATTTCCTCGAGCCGGACTCGAAGTCCTCGAAGTCGTACGTGCTGCTGGCCCAGACGTTGGCGCAGACCGACCGCGTGGCCATCGTGCATTTCTCGCTGCGTAACAAGACGCGGCTGGCGGCGTTGCGCGTCAAGGATTTCGGCAAGCGCAACGTGATGATCGTGCACACGCTGCTGTGGCCCGACGAGATTCGCGATCCGGATTTCCCGGTGCTGGACAAGGAAGTCGAGATCAAGAAGGCCGAGCTGACGATGGCCGGCCAGGTGGTGGACTCGATGACCGAGGACTTCCAGCCCGAGCAGTTCCACGACACCTACCGCGAGCAGATGGAAGAGCTCATCGAAGCCAAGATCGCGGGCGGCGAGGCGTTCACCACCGAGGAAGCGGCGACCGAGCTGGACGCGACCGAGGACGTCTCCGATCTGCTGGCCAAGCTGGAGGCCAGCGTGAAGTCGCGGAAGTCCACCGCCAAGGCCGGCTCGAAGTCCGGCGCCAAGTCCAGCGCGAAGTCGCGGTCCTGAGCGGTCGGCGGTCTCTCACCGGGGCCGCCCGCGCGTCCTACGACGAACGTGTCGCTTTTGTCTGGTTTCGCCCGCCGATCCGGTCCAAACCCGCACGCTCGCCATAGCACCCCACGTGTACGTATCAGCCGGAGCGGTCAACGCATTCGCAGCAATTGAAACGTGTTCTAGAAATTCGTTCCCGCGGCGTCCCAAACTTGCTAGCGTGCCTAACAACGACCACGACGACGCGAGTGAGGCACACGTGATTCTGGACAGATTCCGGCTCGACGACCAGGTAGCGGTGGTGACCGGCGCGGGCCGCGGCCTCGGCGCGGCCATTGCCGTCGCATTCGCCGAAGCCGGTGCTGACGTGCTGATTGCCGCGCGGACCGAGTCTCAGTTGCACGAGGTCGCCGCGCAGGTCGAGGCCGCCGGCCGCAAGGCGCACGTCATCGCCGCCGACCTCGCCCACCCGGACGAGACCGCCAAGCTCGCCGCCGCGGCGGTCGAGGCGTTCGGCCGACTAGATGTCGTCGTCAACAACGTCGGCGGCACCATGCCCGGGCCGCTGATGTACACCTCGCCGCAGGATCTCAAAGACGCCTTCACCTTCAACGTCGCCACCGCGCACGCACTGACACAGGCGGCGGTCCCGCTGATGCTGGAGCACGCCGGCGGTGGCAGCGTCATCAACATCACCTCGGCCGTCGGCCGGCTGGCGGGCCGCGGATTCGCCGCGTACGGCACGGCCAAGGCGGCACTCGCGCACTACACCAAGCTCGCCGCCATGGACCTGTGCCCGAAGATCCGGGTCAACGGCATCGCGCCCGGTTCGATCCTGACCTCCGCGCTGGACATCGTCGCCTCCAACGAGGCGTTGCGCGACCCCATGGAGAAGGCCACCCCGATGCGCCGCCTCGGCGACCCGGAGGACATCGCGGCCGCCGCGCTGTACCTGGCCTCCCCGGCCGGTGCCTATGTCACCGGCAAGGTGCTGGAGGTCGACGGCGGCCTCACGTTTCCCAACCTTGATCTCCCCATCCCGGACCTGTGAGGAACGTCTGCATGCCCATCAAAGTCGCCGCAGTCGGCACTGGCAACGTCGGCCGCCATGCCCTGACTCAGCTCATCAATGACCCCGCCTACGAACTGACCGGCGTCTGGGTGTCCTCTGCCGCCAAGGCCGGCAAAGACGCCGGAGAGCTTGCCGGACTTGATATTTTGACCGGCGTCACGGCCACCGACGACCTCGACGCCATCTTGGCGAGCAAGCCCGACTGCGTCGTCTACACGGCGATGGCAGACAACCGGCTGCCCGAGGCGCTGGAGGACTACCGCCGCATCCTGGCCGCCGGGATCAACGTCGTCGCCAGTGCGGCGGTGTTCCTGCAGTATCCGTGGCAGGTGCTGCCCGCCGAACTGATCGCGCCGCTCGAAGACGCCGCACAACAAGGCGGTTCGTCGCTGTTTGTGAACGGCATCGACCCGGGCTTCGCCAATGACCTTCTCCCCCTTGCCCTCATGGGCACCTGTCAGAGCGTCGAGCAGGTCCGGTGCATGGAGATCGTCGACTACGCCACCTACGACAGCGCGACGGTGATGTTCGACGTGATGGGCTTCGGCAAGCCCATCGATGAGTTACCGATGCTGCTGCAGCCCGGCGTGCTGAGCCTGGCGTGGGGTTCGGTCGTGCGGCAGTTGGCCGCGGGTCTCGGCATCGAACTCGACGAGGTGACCGAGACGCACACCCGGGTGCCCGCGCCCGAGGACTTCGACATCGCGTCGGGCCACATCCCGGCGGGCACGACGGCAGCCATGCGGTTCGAGGTGCGCGGCATGAAGGACGGCCACCCGGCCGTCGTGCTCGAGCACATCACCCGCCTCCGTGACGATCTCTGCCCCGACTGGCCCCAGCCCGCGCAGGAGGGCGGCTCGTACCGCGTCGAGGTGACCGGCGAGCCGTCGTACGCCCTGGACCTGTGCCTGAGCAGCGGCAAGGGCGACCACAATCACGCCGGACTCGTTGCCACCGCTGCCCGCGTCGTGAACGCGATCCCGGCGGTCGTGGCCGCCGAGCCGGGCATCCGCACGACGCTGGACCTGCCGCTCATCACCGGGAAAGGGCTGTACCGGCGCGTCTGACGCCGTCGAAAATAGAGTCATTCGTCGCTAGCGGGCGACCCACCTCTCGAAGCCAGAATCAGGGCGAACTTACGCGAAAGTCAGTTCGCCGAATGTCCGATTCTGAGCCTTTGAAAGGGCCCGCCATGCACACCGCCGCTCGACCGTTCGCTTCCGTCGGCGTGTCCCTGGCCGGGGCCGCGGCTATCGCCGTCGCCCCGGTCATGGCGCCGACCGTCAGTACCCAGATTCACCACATGGAAGCTCAGATCGAGCGCACCGCGGTACGTCTGACCGCCACCATCAACCCCTTCGAGGCGTACGCGCAGGCGTTCAACAACACCGTCGCCAGCCTGCAGACCATCGTGAGCACGGCACAGACCAACGGGCCGACGCCGATCCTGACCGCGGCCCTCAACAACCAACTCGCCGCGCTGCAGGACCTGCTGAAGCTGGTGTCGTCGCCGGGTTCGGTCAAGGTCGACCCGACTCCGCAGCCGGCCGTGCCGTTCGCACCGGCGCCGCCGCTGTTGAACGCGCTGGGCAGCACCCTCGGCCAGATCGGGACCAATCTGACGACGGCCGTGCCACCGCTGTTGGCGGCCGCCGTCAACGATCTGACGAAGGGCAACGTCGAGGATGCGACGAATCAGCTGCTCCTGGTCGGGTTGAACGCGCTGATCCCGCTGACCAATCTGCTGGCGCCGGCGCTCAACTCCATCGCCTACCCGCTGCAGGGCCTCGTCAGCGCGATCGACAAACTCGGCCCGCTGGGCGTCATCGCCGCCAACCCACTGCAGAACGCGGTCAACGTCCTCAACACCCTGAACCAGGGCTTCGGCGGGCTGCAACCGTCGAACGCCCTCGTCATCGTCGGCGGCCTCCTCGGCCCGCTGATCCAGGCGCCTGCCGCGCTGGGCGCCGCCGTGCAGGACGTCATCGACGCCACGCGCACGGGCGATCTAGGCAAGGTCGCCACCTCGCTGATCTCGATTCCCGCCACCGTCCTCAACGGTGTTCTCAACGGCGGCTACGGCCCGGACCTGTCGACCGTGATCGATACCGGGCTCCCCGGCGTGCCGCTGTACGCGGGCGGGCTGCTGACCTCGTTCGGCATCAACATCGGTGACGGACCACTGGGCTTCACCGTGAATCTGCCCGGTCCGGTGGCCGCGCTGCAGCTGCTGCAGAAGCTGGTTGCGGGTGCGCTCAAGCCGCCGCCGGTCACGACGGCCAAGACGGCGGTGGCCGCCAACGCCGTCCCGGCCACCGATGCGACGACGATCACCCTGCCGGCAGCGAGCACCATGAAGGCGCTGCCCGCCAAGGCGGCAACGGATACCACACAGCCGGCTGACCGGCCCACGACGAAGACCGACACCACGAAGACGGATACCCCGAAGACGGATCCGACGAGCTCGGCGGACACCGCCACGAAACCGGCTGTGACAAAACCGGATTCGTCGACGGGTACCGGCACGGATGGCGGCAAGGACACCGCGACCGACCCCAGCGGCGCGACCAAGCCCGCGGACACCAGCGGCGGCACGTCCGGCAGCAGCGGCACCGGAGGCACCGGTACCGGCAGCGGCAAGACGTCCACCACGGGACCAGGCAAGGGCGCTGACCACGCCTCAGGTGGGGACTCCTCATCCGGCGCCGACGGCGGCGACACCAAGGCCGGCACCAAGGGCAGCACCAAGGGCGAAACGAAGACCGAAACCAAGCCGGCCAAGACCGGAACCAAGAAGCCCGCCAAGGCATCCCACGATGCCGGGCACAGCAAGGAGAGCAAGGGCACGCACGCCAAGTAGCAGTCGAATGTTGGCTTGTGGTCGAGGATCTCGACGATCGTCGACCACAAGCCGACACTCCCGACGAGCTAGCCTGGCGCCGCCTGGATCAGCATGTCGGCCAGGGCGGCGGTGGCCGGCGTCAAGCGGTCCCTGGGCTGCGAGGCCAGATAGACCTGCCACCTGACAGATTGCCGCAATTCGATGGCGCGCAGATCGTCGAACTGTGCGCATTCCGACGCGGGCATGAAGGTGGTCCCGAGCCCCTGGCGAACCAGTTCACCGATGACGGAGAAGCCGGCAGGAATCACATGGACGGGACGCGATTGGACGCCTGCGGCCAGAAAAGCGTTGTCCAGCAAGGACCGGAAGCCCCAGTCGGGTGGGAACCCGATCAGGTCCTCCCCCGCCAGTTCGAGCAGACCGGCCACGTTCTGGGCTGCCATCGGGTGATCGTCGCGGCACACGAACACCATCGGTTCCTCGAACATCAGCCGCATCTCGAGCTGTGGCGGGAATCGGTTGGGCACCGAGACCAGCGCCAGGTCCAACGAGCCGTCGACGAGTGCCGAGAGGTATGCCGAGGCGCCAGATTGATTGAGTTGCAATCGAAGTCGTACAAAGGGGTGCTCTCGATGGAACTCTCCGAGCACCTGGGCGACATTCATCGGCCCGTAGGAGATCAATGACCCGAATTCGACGCTGCCCATCAGCCGGCCGCGACTGGACGCGACCGATTCGGCGGCTGAGCCCGCGACGCGCAACAGTTCGTGCGCCTCGGCGAGAAATCGTTCGCCGGCGACCGTGAGTTCGATCTGCTGACGGGAGCGATCGAACAACTGCACACCGAGCTCACGTTCCAGCTTCGCGATCGATGTCGAGACGGCGGACTGCACGACGTGGACGCGGCGTGCCGCGCGGGTGAAGCTGCGCTCGATGGCGACCGCCACGAAGTGCTCCACCTGCCGTAACTCCACGCGCCAGATTATCTACGGCGTAGATGGAAGTTATCAATATCTGTCGTTAGACGTGCTGACCGATCGGATGTCTCATGGTGCGTGTGAATACCGCGTCGACGCGGCTGATCGGCCGCGACGCGGAACTCGCGGTCCTGCGGAACGCCATCGCCACACCACCGCACGGGCAGGTGATCGTCATCTCCGGGGCCTTGGGCTCAGGCAAGACGTCCCTGCTCACGATCGCCCAGCAACAAGCAGCCGCGTCGCGTCATCGCGTCCTCGGGATCGCCGGATTACCCGGAGAGACCGGCACTCCGCTGGGCGGCCTGCACCGGCTACTGCGGGCGTTGAACGGCGCCGAGGCCAACCCCTACGGGCGTGCCGACATCATCGAGACCCTTTTCAGCACACCGCTGTTCGGCGATCAGATCCACACCGCGCGACTGGCCACGGCGCTGCTCGAACTCTTGGACGCGGTGCCGCGGCAACAGCCGGTCCTGGTCACTGTCGACGACGCGCATTGGCTCGATGACCAATCCCGCAGCGTCCTCTTGTTCGCCGCCCGACGCAGTGCCGGCCGCCCGGTCACCGTGGCGCTGACCTTGCCCGACACCGTCGCGGCAACGGGTCTGGCAGGCCGATCCGCCGTCGAAATCCCGCTCAAACCAATGAATCTCGATCAGTCGCTCAGGCTGTTGGAGGCGCAACCCACACCGCCGAGCGGAGTCCTTCGCGAGCAGATCGTGAAGCAATCCGCGGGTAATGCCGCCGCGATCATCCACTTTTCCAGTGCGACCGCCGGCCCGGCGGCCATGGCGGGCCAGGCCCCGGACCCCCTGCCCCTGCCGATCAACGTGCAAGCCATCTACGCGCAGCATCTGGCGCATCTGCCCGCGGCCACGCGTGCGGCGCTCGTCGTCGTCGCCGCGGCGTCTGCCGCAGATCTGCGCGTGCTGCCCCCGGGCGCGCTGGCCGACCCGGCTGCCCTGGCGCCGGCGGAGACCGCGGGCATCATGCGGATCGAGGCGGCGCGCATCAGCCCCGTCAACCCGCTCATCCGCTCCGCGGCCTACTACGGGGCGCCACTGGCCGCCCGGCAGGACGCACATCGACTCCTGGCCGATGCACTGCATGCGTTGCCGCAGCGCCAGACCTGGCACCGCGCCCATGCGGCGTCAGCCACCACGCACAGTCCGCATGACCGGATTCGCGCACTGACCGCCCACGGGATGGCGACGATGTGGAACGACGGCCAGGCCGCTGCCGCGACGCTGCTGGCCGCAGCCGACGAAGCGCTCCAACTGGAACCCGCGCTGGCCTGGGAACCGCTACGCGTGGCGGCCGCCGCGGCATTCCTATCCGGCGACCCGGCCGTCTATCAAGTCACAGCGAAAACGCTTCAGCGACTTGATGACTCGATACCGGCGGCCACAAGGAGCTCATCGACATCACGGCTGTGGGTCCGGGCGGTGACCGACGCCCCGCGCGCACGCGCCGAGTTGGCGTCTTTCAGAACCCGGCCGATCGACGGATTCGGAGTGCTGGATTTGAGCCTGATCGGGCTCGCCGCCGGAGTCACCGACGAGTCGGAGCTCGGCATCCGGACACTACGTGCCGCCCAATCCCTGATGACGCAACATGATTCAACGACGGGGCACGCCCTCACGACGGCGATGCTGGCGTGGTCGTGCGTCGACACCGGGCGCTGGGACGAGGCGCTTCGCATCACGGGCCACTTGCACACGCTCGGGGCCGTCAGCGATCAGCCGTTGGTCGCCGCCACCGGGGACCTGATCAGAGCAACGGTCACCGCGCGGCGCGGCGACACCACGTCCGCGCGAAATCAGCTGACCGCTGCCCTCGACGTGCTGGATTTCCACGACAACCGCCTGCACTCGGCGCGGGCACATCACATCCTGGGGCAGATCAATCTCGTCGACGGCAACGACCTCGGGGCCTACGGCCATCTGGCCGAGTTGTTCAGCGATTCCGGCGCACCGCTGCACCCGCACGTTTCCTTCCGCGCTCTCGTCGACTACGCCGAAGCAGCCATGCGGACGGGCATGGTCGACGACGCGCGGCGCCGATTCAGCGCGGCACTGACCCATCTCTCACCACCGCACTCCGCCCGCGTCGACCAGTTGGTGAACCACGCCTCGGCCCTCCTCGGCGTCGGCGACACGGGCGACACCCTCGCCCGGACGCTGGCCGACGCCGCAGGTGAGCAGTGGCCGTTCGAACGCGCGCGGTTGCGGCTCAGCTACTCGGGCTGGCTCCGGCGCAGTCGACGACGTAAGGAAGCGCGCCGGCACATCTCCGCTGCACTGGCGACGTTCGAAACGCTCGGCGCCAGACCGTGGCTGGAAATCTGTGCCCGGGAGCTGCGCGCTTCCGGCGTTCCGACGACGGCACCTGCGACGCCGTCCACCGGACGGTTGAGTCCCCAGGAGCATCAGGTTGTCTATCTGGCCGGACGCGGTTTGACGAACCCGCAGATCGCGGCCCGGCTTCAACTCTCGACGCGTACCGTCTCCGGGTACCTCTACCGCTCATTTCCGAAGCTGGGCGTGACCAGCCGGCATCAGATCCGCGACATCCCGCCGCCACCCGACGGGCGCCCGACGGCCGGCTGACCGGGTTTCCACAATCCCCAGATTTCGGCTAACCTAACTTTTCTATTCGCAAACCCGGATAGAGAGTGAGTGCATGCTGACCGAGACCCGCGCACCGTCGCGCTCGTCGCGCCCGACCTGGTCCCTGTTGGGTCCCGCGTTCGTCGCTGCCATCGCCTACGTGGACCCGGGCAACGTCGCGGCCAACATCAGCGCAGGCGCGAAGTTCGGGTTCCTGCTGGTGTGGGTCATCCTGCTGGCCAACGTCATGGCCGGCCTGGTGCAGTACCTGTCCGCCAAGCTGGGCCTGACGACCGGCCGGTCCCTGCCGGAGCTGGTCGCCGAGAACTGCCGCACGCCCACCCGGCTCGCATTCTGGGTGCAGGCCGAAATGGTGGCCGTGGCAACCGATCTCGCCGAAGTGGTGGGCGGCGCCATCGCGCTGCAACTGTTGTTCGGCCTGCCCATGCTGGCGGGCGGCGTGATCACCGGCGTGGTCTCGATGTGCCTGCTGTCGGTGCAGAACCGGGGCAGCCAGCGCGCGTTCGAACGGATCATCGCGGGGCTGCTGATGATCATCACCATCGGCTTCCTCACCAGCCTGATCGTCGACCCACCGGCGCCCGGCGCCGTGCTCGGCGGCGTCGTGCCGCACTTCGCCGGACCCGAGAGCCTCCTGCTGGCCACCGCGATCCTGGGTGCGACGGTCATGCCGCACGTGGTCTACCTGCACTCCGGCCTGGCTCGCGACCGGCACGGCAAGCCCGAGACCGGCGCTCCGCTGCGCCACATGCTGCGCGTCACCCGCTTCGACGTCGGCCTGGCGATGGTGGTCGCGGGCGCGGTGAACCTGTCGATGCTGCTGGTCGCGGCGACGCATCTGCAGGGGGTGGCAGGCACCGACACCATCGCGGGTGCGCACGCCGCCGTCGGCAATGCCCTGGGCCCCGCGGTCGCGCTGTGTTTCGCGGTCGGTCTGTTGGCTTCGGGCCTGGCGTCCTCATCGGTCGGTGCGTACGCCGGAGCCATGATCATGCAGGGCCTGCTCAATCGGTCGTATCCACTCTTGCTGCGCCGGGCCGTCACGGTCATTCCGGCGTTGGTCGTGCTGGCCGTCGGCTTCGACCCGACGCGCGCGCTGGTCATCTCGCAGGTGGTGCTGTCGTTCGGCATCCCGTTCGCGCTCATCCCGTTGGTCCGCCTGACCAGCAACCGCGCCGTGATGGGCGAGAACATCAACCACCGCCTCGTCACGACACTGGGATGGGCTGTGGCCGTGCTGATCTCGGCCCTCAATGTGGTGCTGATCTACCTGACCGTCACGGGCTGATCGCCGCCGCGATCTCGCCGCTGCGAACTGCCACGTTCGACAGCAGCGTCGCGCCGAGCCCGTGGCTGTGTTCGACGGTCGCGCCGTTGAGGTAGATGTCCCCGGGCGCGCCCGGCCGGGCCACCAGCTTGTAGTCCCGGGTCGCCAAGGGACGGCCCCGCTCATCGAACTCGTAGCAGGACGCCAGCTCGCCCAGGAACGCCGGCACATCCATCGGCGCGTAGCCGGTCGCGTACACCACGGCATCGCAGCGCACGGTCTCGGTCGTGTTGTCGATGCGATTGCGCAGGCCCAGCCGGACCTCCGCGTCGTCTTCGTCGGCGCCGGTGACGCTGCAGGCCCGGTGCAGGAACAACCGGCGGTCCCCGCTCACGCGTTCGCTGTACTCGCGTTCATACAGTTCCGCGATGAGGTCGACGTCGACGGCCGAGTAGTTGGCCGACCGGTGGTAGTCGAGCAGCCGCTGACGTTCCACGCCGTCCGCGCCGTAGAACTCGTCGACTGCGGCGGGATCGAAGATGCGGTTCACGAAGGCACTGTCGTCGGCGAGGCTGTACCCGTACCGCCCGAACACCGCGTGCACCTCGGCGCGCGGGTAGGTGCGGTGCAGGTAGGAAACCACCTCGGCGGCGCTCTGCCCCGCGCCCACCACGGCGAACCGGCCACGCTCCACCGGACCGAGAGCAGCCACCCCACTGAGCAATTGGTGGCTGTGCCACTGGCGCAGGCTCGAGCGCGTGCCCGGGGGCAGCACCGGGTGCAGGCCCGTGCCCAGCACCAGGGTGCGCGCCGAGATGACCTCGTCGGGTTCCAGATGCACCGCGAATCCCGCGTCCCCTGCCGTCACGCCGACCACGCGGCGGCCGTAGCGCACGTCGGCGGCGAACTGATCCGCGGCCCACTGCAGGTAGTCGTGGAATTCGTGCCGGCTGGGAAAGACGTCATGGCGGCCGATGAAGTCGACGAGCCTGCCCCGATCACTCAGGTAGTTGACGAACGTGAACGCGCTCTGCGGATTGCGCAGCGTCGCCAGGTCTTTGAGGAACGGAATCTGCATCCGGGTGCCGGGCAGCAGCATGTCGCGGTGCCAGCCGAACCGCTGCTGGGCGTCGACGAATCGGCCGCGCACGCCACGCTCGGCGAGGGCCACGGCCAGCGCCAGATTCGACGGTCCGAACCCGACGCCCAGCATGTCGGGGTTCTCAGGTCTGGACATGGTTGCGGGTGAGCCGGGCCAGGTAGAGCTGGTGCACCATGTCCCGATTGATGAGCACCACGAAGTCGGCCATGTCGAATTCCGGGTCGTACGACGGTTCCCCGCAGATCACGCCGCCGATCCGCAGGCTGCCGGCCACCATCGGCGGAATCCGCACCCGACCGGGATCAGGCAGCTCGGCGAGAGGTATTCCGTTGACCTGCACCGGATTTCGTGGAGTCACGCGAAACTCCGGCGGCGCCGGATGCTGCCGGTACGCCCGGTCGAGAACGCCGCGCACCAGCGCACCACGCGAACCGCCGTCCGCCATGCGCACCGAGAGGCTGCCGATCGCCCACTGGTAGCCGGTGAGTTCCTGGTAGCGCAAGATGCCGGCCCACAGCATCGCCATTACCGCGCCACTGCGATGGTCGGGATGCACGCTGGCCCGGCCCAACTCGACCAGCGACGGCCGCAACGCGTCGATGCCCGCACCGAGCTCGAAGTTGGTGTCGGTGAAGATGCCGCCGGCCGCCCGCGCGCCGTCCGGGGGCAGTAACCGATAGCAGCCGACGATCGCCCCGGTCTGTTCGTCCCGGGCCAGCAGGTGATCGCTGTAGGCGTCGAAGCGGTCGATGTCGATCATCTCGCCGGTGCGCGGTCCGCGGATCGCTTGTGGCAGTGCGGCCCCCAGCTCTTCGGCGAACGTCTGGTACCGCAGGCGCTGCGCCGCTTCGATCTCATCGGGGTCGTCGGAGATGACGATGCTGTAGCGGCCGGAATCGGTCGCTGGGATGAGAACAGCAGCGCCGAACATAAGATTCGAAACTATCCGCATTGCGGCGCGGCCGTAGCAACTTCGGCTAATCCACAGACTCTGCACGGATTGTTTGCCGGGTGCCCGTCCGGATGAGCAGCGCCACGAACAGCGTGGCCGTGGTGGCGGCGAGCGCGGCAGCGGTCAACGCGGACTCCAGGCCGGCGGCACCGGCTTCCCGTGCGAGCGTCGCGAGCGCGGGACGCAGCCTGTCGGGCACGGCCTCGAGCGCCCGCAACCCGGCGCCGGCCGCCAACCCGTCACTGAGCTGCCGGCGCGCTTCGGCGCCGAGTCCCGGTACTGCGGAAAGCCGCGACGTGGCGAGGTCGCCCGCGTGTCGGCTGAACAAGGCTCCGAGCCCGGCCACGCCGGCCAGAATCCCGACCTGCCGCGCCGTGCTGACCGTCCCCGTCGCCATCCCGGCGTCGGCGACCGGCACGAAGCGCAGCGCCGCGTCCGACGTCAACGCGGACAGCCCGCCGAGTCCCAGCCCGGCCACGACCGACCCCGAGACGAAGTGCGTCCACGTCGTGTTCGCGTTTACTGCGGTCATCATCCACATACCCGCGGCAATCAATGCGACGCCGGCCGGGATGGTGGCGGCCACCGGTATCCGCCGCGCCGCGACCATCGCCATCGGGGCACCCAGGACGATGGCCAGCGTCAGCGGCAGCGAGCGCAACCCGGCCCCAAAGGGACTGAACCCCAACGTGTTCATGAAGTACAACGCCAGGTAGTTCGTCGACGCGATCAGCGTCCCGGTCGCGGCGAACGCGGCCAGGGAGACACCCGCGAAACCGGGTCCGGCGAGCAGCCGCACGTCGAGCATCGGCTCGGCCAGGCGGGACTCGCGTAGCCCGAAGGCGGCCAGCGCGACGACACAGAAAGCACTCAGTCCCAACATGATCGGGCTGCCCCAGCCGAAGTGGTTGCCCTCGATCAGCACGTACACGCCCGCGAACAGCGCCGCTGTCAGCACCACCGTGCCCCAGATGTCGACCGGACGGGACCGCGGGACGACGCTTTCGGGGACAGCGAAGATGACGATGTACAGCGCGACCACGCCGACCGGCAGGTTGATCAGAAAGATCGACGGCCACCCGTACGCGGTGACGAGCGCACCGCCCAGCAGCGGCCCGACGGCACCGCCCGCCCCCATCGCCGCGCCGTACGCCGCGATGGCGCCCGCCCGCTGCCGCGCATCGGGGAACGCGGCCGCGAGCATCGGCAACGACACCCCGAGCAGCACCGCGCCGGCCGCGCCCTGCACCGCCCGCAGCCCGTTGAGCGCATCGATGTTGCGGGCGAGCGCGCACCCGGCCGACGCGAACATGAACACCACGAGGCCACCGAGGTACAACCGCCGCCGTCCCAGCCGGTCCCCCACCGTCGCCGCAGTGAGCAGCAATCCGGCCATCGGCAGGGCGTACGCGTCGACCACCCACTGCAATCCGGACAGCGGCGCGTGCAGGGCAGCCTGCATGTCGGCCAGCGCCGCGGCGACGATCGTCATGTCGAGCAGCAGCATGAACACCACCACGCAGACCGCGGTCAGTGTCAGTCTGGGGCGCACACCTGCAGTTTGCACCGGCGTGCACGCCCCGCGCGTCCGTAAGGTCGAACCCATGACGAGAGATTTCCGTTTCGGGGTCGGCCTGCGGCACACCGACAGCCGGTCAGCGGTCCAGGAGGCGGCGCGCCGCGGTGAGGACCTCGGCTACGACGTCCTCCTGGTGCCCGACCATCTCGGCGCTCCGGCCCCGTTTCCGGTACTGGCGACGGCCGCCGGGGCGACCAGCACGCTGCACCTGGGCACCTTCGTGTTCAACGCGTGCTTCTACAAGCCCGCGCTGCTGGCCCGCGACATCGCGGCCATGCGCGACCTGACCGAGGGACGTTTCGAGACGGGCCTCGGTGCCGGGTACGTCAAGGAAGAGTTCGATGCCGCCGAACTGCCGTTCCCCAGTGCCGGGAAACGGGTGGAGTACACCGCGCACGTCACCTCGTATCTGCGCACCCACCTGCCCGAGGTGCCGGTGATGATCGCCGGTGCCGGCGACAAGCTGCTGACGGTCGCCGCCCAGCAGGCCCAGATCATCGGGCTGACCGGCGGCGGCCCGCCGTCCCCCGACCACGACCCGCTCGCTGAGCGAATCTCGTTCGTGCGCAACGCCGCCGGCGACCGGTTCGATGAGCTGGAGCTGAACCTCGCCATCACCGCGGTGCCGACCGACGGGTCCGGGATACCGAACCTGTCCATGACCCGGCACTTCCAGCCGGAACTCAGCGACGCCGAACTGATGACGACACCTGGTGTGCTCAGCGGCAGCACCACCGACATGGCCGACCGGATTCGCGACCTACGGGATCGCTACGGGGTGAGTTACTTCATTGTCCAGCAACAGCATTCGGAGGCCTTCGCGAAAGTGATCGCCGAACTGCGCTGACGGCGCGCGCAGGGCTCGGCTGCGCCATGGGCTCGTAGACGGCGAACTGCAGCACGGTGTTGAGGATCAGCTGCGCGAGGCCGTCCCACGGCGTGGCCTGCACGGGCCGAGTGGACGCGAACGGCAACGCCACCGCGGTGGCCGGTCCGGCTTTGGTGTCGATCGTGATGGTCTGCCCTGGCGCGCCATAGATTCCGGTCTGGGTACCGGCGAACATGTCGTTGATCCAGCCGATGGCGAGCGTCTTCTCGGCCTCGATGTTCGGTGACCGCGAGAAGCCGGCCACGACGTACTCGGCGAATTGCAGCACGGGGTTCGCGCCCTGCAGCGCATCGATGTGCCGGCCCCCGACCAGCATGACCCCGTTGAACTGCCCGGGCCGAGCCGCTTCGAGCTCCCGCCCGACCACACCGTCGATGTTCCATACATACGGCTCGGACGAAATGTCGTAAATCGGGCGGTAATTGGCGCCGCTCAGCTTCTGCAGCGCGGCGGGCACCACACCGTTCAGATCGACCGAATCCATCAACACCACCCCCTCCAGATTCGCGACCGCACCGTTGTCCACCATGCGGCCGGCGGCCGAACTCACCAGCGCGCCGCCGAGCGAATGGCCGACCAGGATGAACTTCGTGGGTAGCGTCACCTCGTGTCCGGCTGCGGCGCCGGCACTTTCGGTCAGTGACGCGCGATCACCGGCGAACAGGTCGGCCACCGCCTGCTGGTCTGCCGAACCGCCGAGCCACCGCGCCTTGGAATCAAACGCGTTGGAGGACAACGTCGGAGCCACCACGATGCTGTTGGTGCCCTGCGCCAGTGCGGCCAGCGTGTAGCTGTACATCGGGGCGACGGCCATGAAGCCGTGCTGGAAATAGATCACCCGGGTCGCCGAATCCGCGTGCTCCGGGAAATACCAGTTCGCCTGGACCTTCTGCCCGGTGCCCGGCATGGCCAGGCTGGACACCTTGACCGTGACTGTGCTGCCCCGCGGCAGCACCGGCGGGCCGGCGAACGCGAGCATGGCGCTGCCGATCACGTTGAACACGAACGACCCGATGACGTTGATCAGGCTGGGCCGTGCGGTTTTCACCGCCGCGGTCGGGGTGTCGGTGGTCGTGGCACCGGTGGTCACGGCGCTCGTGGTCGTGGCGCTGGTGGTCGTGGCTGCGGCTGCCGCCGTCTTGACCACGGCACTCGGCTGCGATGCCGTCGCTGAAACCGGTTGCGCAGCGGAGACGGCTGGAACCTGAGACCGCTTGGCCGGCAACGCGTTCGGAAGCTTCACCGCCGGCAGTGTCGGCTTGGGTCGAGCCGCCTGCGCCCGGACCGCTTTCTCCGGCGCGGTGGGTCGCGTCACCGAGGCCTTGTCGGGCGCGCCCTTGTCGGGTTTGGTGGCGTCTTTGGCCTTCTTGGTCCGCGAGGAATGGTCGGCGGACTTGCGCGCATGCGGATCAGTCGCGGGCTTCGACTTCCCGGCCGGCGCCGCCCCAGCCTGTGACGCCGTCCCTGCCGGTGACGTCGTCGGCTGCGAAGCGGTGGGGTGCGACGCGTCCCCCACGCTGTGCGCGGCACCGGATGCATCGTCGGCCCACACCGGCGCCATCGGCAGCCACAGCGCCAGACACCCCGCGGCCAGCATCACCCAAACCGCTCTCGACCACCCCGTCATCAACCGCACGCTAGCCCGCAGCGCGGCGCGTGGGAGGAAAATGAACAAATTGGTTCAGATGTTCCATTAGCGCTCGGGGCGCCCCACTTGCCTGCGGCATACTGGTGATCCCCATCGCTCCCAATCCCCGACAGGACAGTCGAGTGTCAGCACCGCAGCGCAGGCCCCGCGGGCGTCCGGTCGGTGGCGGCAACAACACCGAGCAGGCCCGGCAGGTACTGCTCGACGCCGCGGAGCAGTTCTTCATCGACGGTGGCAGCGGGACCTTCACCATGGAGGTCATCGCCGCCGAAGCCGGCTACTCGCGCAGCGCGATCTACCGCCAGTTCGCCACCCGGAAAGAACTGATCGCAGCGTTGGTGCAACGCACCACCCAACGGCACATGCTGACGATGCTGCAGCAGGTGGCCGCCGACGCCACGCCGGTCGATCTGCTGATCGACAGCCTCGTCATCGTCGCGACGCAGCTGGTGCACGATCCACTGCTGCAAACCATCGCCGACCAGACGCCCGACGGCGCCGTCGCCACGCTCATCGCCAACGACGGCTCGCTGACCAGGACGGTCCAGTCGATGGTCGAAGGCATGCTCGCCAACAGCACGACGGGCCAGTTCCGGCCCGGCCTGCATCCGCATGACCTTGCGCAGTTCCTCATCTCGACGGCACTGAGCCTGCTGCTGGACGTGGTGCCCGGCAGCAGCGATCCGACGGTGGCGCGGAACTACCTCCGGACCTTCGTGTTGCCGGCAATTGTCGACAGTCCCCCACCGGCGACGCGCGTGTTTCCGGAGTAGCCGACACGGGTAGCCCACCCAGGTGCTCAAGGAACTGCAAGGCCGCCGGATCGCCATCCTGGCCGCCGACGGGGTCGAGAGAGTCGAGCTCGAGGAACCGCGCGCCGCGGTGGAGGAGGCCGGCGGCGCCGTCGAGGTGTTGTCGATCAAGGCCGGCGAAATCCAGGCCCGCAATCACGACCTCGAACCGGCGGGCAGCATCGCGGTGGACCGCACCGTCGGTGAGGTGCGCGTCGACGCATTCGACGCGCTGATCCTGCCGGGCGGCACGGTGAACCCCGACAAGTTGCGGGTCGACGAGACCGCGGTGGCGTTCGTCGGTGACTTCGTGCGCTCCGGCAAGCCCGTCGCCGCCATCTGTCACGGCCCGTGGACCCTCGTCGAGGCCGATGTCGTGCGCGACCGCAAGGTGACCAGCTACCCGAGTGTGCGCACCGATCTGCGTAACGCCGGGGCCACCGTCGTCGATGAAGCAGTGTGTATCGACGGCAATCTCATCACCAGCCGTTCGCCCTCCGATCTACCGGCGTTCTGCGAGGCCATCACCGAGGCATTGGCGAGCAGTCCGGCCCAGACCTGAGGTCAGCCGGCTCATGACAGCCATGACCACACAGAACCCCGCTGAGGTGCCGGACGCAGCTCCCGGTATCCGCCAGCGCAACTTCGTCTTCCTGGCCGTCGTCCTCGGGATGCTGCTGGCCGCGCTCGACCAGACCATCGTGGCGACAGCCCTGCCGACCGTCGTCGCCGACCTCGGCGGCGCCGGCCATCAGTCCTGGGTCGTCACCAGTTACCTGCTCGCCTCGACGATCGTGACCGCGGTGGTCGGCAAGCTCGGTGACATCTTCGGCCGCAAGAAGGTGTTCCAGGTCGCGATCCTGCTGTTCCTGGCCGGCTCGGTCCTGTGTGGGCTCTCGGGATCGATGGGGATGCTCGTCGCGTCGCGGGCACTGCAGGGCCTGGGTGGTGGCGCCATCACCGTGACGGCCGTCGCGGTGATCGGTGAGGTCATCCCGCTGCGCGAAAGAGGCAAGTACCAAGGCGCTTTGGGCGCGGTGTTCGGTGTCACGACCGTCGTCGGCCCGTTGCTCGGCGGGCTGTTCACCGACCATCTGGGGTGGCGGTGGGCGTTCTGGATCAACGTGCCGGTGGCGGTGGTGGTCATCGGGATCGCGGCAGTTGCCATACCCGAACTGGCGCGCGCCGGGCGACCCGTCGTCGACTACGCGGGCATCGTGCTGGTCGGCCTCGGCGCTGCCGGCCTGACGCTGGCGACCAGCTGGGGCGGCACCACGTATGCCTGGGGCTCGGCGACGATCATCGGATTGTTCGTCGCCTCGGCCGTGGCCATCGCAGGCTTCGTCATGGTGGAACGCCGTGCGCCCGAACCGATTCTGCCGATCCGTCTGTTCGCGAACCCGGTCTTCACGGTGTGCTGTGTGCTGTCGTTCGTCGTCGGGTTTGCGATGCTGGGTGCGCTGACGTTCCTGCCGACCTACATGCAGTTCATCGACGGTGTTTCGGCAACCGCGTCCGGGCTGCGGACCTTGCCCATGGTGGCCGGTCTGCTCGTCACCTCGCTGGGCAGCGGCGCGATCGTGGGCCGCACAGGGCAATACCGGATCTTCCCGATCGCCGGTACGGCCATCATGGCGCTGGGGTTCGTGCTGCTGTCACGGATGGACGCCGACACCTCGACGCTGACCCAGTCACTGTTCCTGCTGATCCTCGGCACCGGTATCGGGCTCAGCATGCAGGTGCTGATTCTCGTGGTGCAGAACACCGTCGACTTCGCCGACCTGGGTGTCGCCACCTCCGGTGTGACGTTCTTCCGCACCATCGGAAGTTCCTTTGGTGCCGCGATTTTCGGCTCGATGTTTGCGAACTTCCTCGGCGACAGGGTCCCGTCGGCCATGCGATCGAGCGGCGCGCCACCCGACGCGGCGACGTCCCCGAAAGTGCTGCACAGCCTTCCGCACGACACCGCCGCCCCGATCATCAACGCCTACGCCGATTCCCTGAGCCAGGTGTTCCTGTTGGCGGCGCCCGTCGCGATCGTCGGCTTCGTCCTGGCGCTGTTCCTCAAACAGGTGCCGCTGCGTGACGCTGCCGCCAGTGGCAGCACCGACATGGGCGAGGGCTTCGGCATGCCGACCACCGAGTCGCCGGAGAAACTCATCGAAGTCGCCGTCGGCCGGTTGTTGCAGCGCAGCAACGGCATCGATCTCGAAGCCGTGGCCCGCACCACGAACAGCCGCCTGGGGACGGCGCAACTGTGGGCACTGATGCTGATCTACCGCTATGCCTCAGTGACCGGGGCCGCGGATCTGCTCGACATCGCAGACGATCGACGGGTGCCACGTCAGGTCCTCGAACCGACCTTCGATCGCCTGGTGGCCACCGGATTCGCGACGCACTCCGGAACCGAATACTCGCTGACGCCGGCCGGTTCCGCCGAGGTGGGTGCGGCCCGCAACGTGATCACGAGTTGGATCACCGAAACCCTCACGCAGTCAGACGAATTCCAGGGCGTGCCCGAGCGCATCCATGTCCAGAGCGCGCTCGAGCGCATCGCCCGTGGTCTGCTGACCGAACGGGAGTCGGCCCGGCCGGAGCGGCGGCCGACGAAACTCGGTCCGCCCCAACAGTTTATCGCCGAGCAACCCACGACCCGCATGCGCGCGGCGCGGCCCGACGAACCCCCGACCCGGCCGTTCCGCCCCCACGCGACGCTGCCGCGCGGCTGACCGGACCGGCGTCGTCCCCACACATGGTGGCCGGGACGGTCCTGTTTGCGGCTGAACCGTCCCGGCGGTGCCAGTACGGAGCGACCGGGCGCCCGGATCTGTGGACCGGAGAGAGCGACGGCGATGTCTGAGCCACTCCGGCGGGGCGTCGCGATCGGATCCAACTGACGGTGGCTGAATACCCGCTCGGCCGCTTTGAAACACGCACTGTGGATGAGAGACAGCAAAAGCCGATGGGTTCAGATTCGCCACCGCGGGTATATGACGACCGACGCCTGGCGGATGCCGTCCAGCCGTAACGGCCGATCTGCGTTCCAGTCGGCAACGAAACACCGAGGAGGACATGTCATGACGCTTTCAACTCGACTCGCGGGCCTGATCCCGGTACTGGCCGCCGTACCGGTGTGTCTGAGCCTGGTCACCCCCGCGACGGCCGTCGCAGAAACCGACTGCAGCCCGGAATCTGTTGCGAACACCGTCAGTTCGGCCACCGGCGCGGCGAGCAACTACCTGACAGCGCATCCGGATGCCAATCAGGTTGTGGTGGCGTCGTATTCGCAGCCGCGGCCGGTGGCGTCGGCCAATCTCCGGGCCTACTTCACGGCCCACCCCCAGCAGTACCAGGACCTGCGCGGAATTCTGGCGCCGATCGGTGACACTCAGCAGCGGTGCAACGTGACGGTGCTGTCACCCGAAATGGCCTCCGCCTACGCCGAATTCATGGCCGGCTAAGCATGGCGGTGACCGGACCTCCCGAAGGTTGCCACCTGACCTCGTTGTGGTTGGCCGACCGTGAGATGTCGCCGTCCTCGTCGCCGGCGCCGGAGTCGACCGACATGGCGTCTCCCGCCGACGTGGTCGTGATCGGCGCCGGCATCACCGGGCTGACCACTGCCGTGCTCCTGGCCCGGGCGGGTAAGAACGTCACGGTTGTCGAGGCACGGCATGTGGGTGCCGGCACGACCGGCAACACCACCGGCAAATTGAGCGTCTTGCAGGGCAGCAAGCTGGCGCGCATCGCCGCCAAGCACAACGCGGATGTGCTGCGCGACTATGTCCGCGGCAACGCCGAGGGGCGTGACTGGCTGGTGCGGCATTGCGAGAACCACGCGATCCCGTGGCAGGCCGAAGCCGACCACGCCTACGCCCAGACGTTCTCCGGCGTCGCCACCGCGCGCGACACGTTCAGCGCCTGCCAGGAAGCGGGATTGACGCAAGCGCAGTGGGTCGACTCCGCCGATGTGCCGTTCCCCTTCCATGGCGGCGTGCGGCTACCCGAACAGGCGCAGCTCGACCCGATGCCCCTGCTGAACAGTCTGGCGGTGGAACTCGAGAGCCACGGCGGCACGCTGCTACAGGGTGTCCGCGCGCTGTCGGTGGCCGACGACGGCTTGGTGCGCGTGGCATTGCAGGCCACACATCCGACGGTCGACACCGCCGACGGTTCCGACATGTCGGTCACGGCGCACCGGTGCATCCTGGCGACCGGAACGCCGATCCTGGACCGCGGCGGCTTCTTCGCGCGGCTGACGGCGAAACGCTCCTATTGCTTGGCATTCGACATCACGCGCGAGGCGACGGGCGGCATGTTCATCTCGGTCGATTCGCCCACCCGGTCGGTGCGTTACGCGCCATCCGCGAGCGGTGAGAAGCTCATCGTCGGTGGCGCCGGCCATCCGGTGGGCCGCGCCCACGCGCCCGCCCACGACGTGGCCGAGCTCGCCAAGTGGGCGGAACTGCACTACCCGGGTGCCCACCCGACGCACTTCTGGTCGGCCCAGGACTATTCGCCCATCGACGAGTTGACGTACGTCGGACCACTACTCCCGGGCTACGAAAAGATCCGGGTGGCAACGGGTTTCGACAAGTGGGGGCTGACCAACGGCGTCGCGGCGGCGCTGGTCCTGGCCGCGCAGATGCTCGGCGGCCACATCGAGTGGGCTCGCGCGTTCGACAGTTGGAGTCCGCACGAGCTGCGCGGGATGACCGCCGCCCTGCGCGCGAATCTCGAGGTCGGACTCAATCTGGCCAAAGGCTGGATCACGCCGATCGTCACGTCGCCGGATGGCCTCTGCGAAGGCGGCGGGGTGGTCAGCGGGCTCCCGTGGCAGCTACGCGCCGACAGCCTGGTCGACGGGAAACAACACACCGTGTCGGCGATCTGTCCGCACCTGGGCGGCGTGGTGCGGTGGAACGACGCCGACCGGGCCTGGGAGTGTCCGCTGCACGGCTCGCGGTTCGCACCGGACGGGCGGCTCCTGGAGGGGCCCGCCACCCGAGGTCTCGCGGCGAAAACCCGGGCACGACAACCGAGCTGATCAGCCGCCCGTCACTTGGAGCGGTTGCGCCGATCGGCGGCGCTGCGCAGCGCGCTGTTGGCGTCCTCCAATTCGAGGATCCTGCTGATTCCCGCGATGTTGACGCCCGAGGCGACCAGGTCGACGATCCGTCCGATCCGGGCCACGTCGTCGGCGCTGTAGCGGCGGGTGCCGCCGTCGGTGCGCGCCGGAGTGAGGAGCCCGTGACGCTCCCACAGCCGCAGTGATTGCGTTGGCGCACCGGACAGTTCCGCCGCGACCGTGATCCCGTACACCGCATGATCGGATGCCGGGCCCGCGGCCGCGGGTCCTGCGCTCGGCGGCACCGGCCGGCGATCTGCATCGTTCATGAGATTCCCTGTTCCACCACTTGCATTGAATCATGTACCAGTGCTATATAGAAATCTATGTCAGTTGCCATAGATAAGCTACCCTGAATCGCACAAGTGGTAAAGGAAAGGACAGTGAGGTGACTGCCGGAGGGCCCGGCCTTCCCGGTTGAGCTGACGAGCATGAGCTTGTGTGCCAGATCTGGGCTGGATTTGGCACACAAACTCAGCTTCGGCGCCCGAATCGGTGATCACCTCAGGGACGCTTGGAGCAGAAGAGATGTCAGCAGAGAAGCAGGAAATGCACCTCGCGTACATCGAGCGCATCAGCGCGGCTCATCAGGCGCTGCGTGCGGCCCAGAGTGAACTGCGCGATGCTGTCCAAGCGGCACATGCCGCCGGCCACACCTGGGACGTCATCGCGACGGCGCTGAGCGACACCACACATCCCGCGACCGACGGGTTCGAGGAGATCCCCAGTATCGATGCTGTCGTTCAGACAGTTCTCGGCATAGACCGGAAGGCCGGACCACCTGACCACCAGGACTCCGTTGCTGGTCTGCAGTGACAGCGCTCAACCCGCGTGGTGGTGCGCAGTTTCAGCGCCCTGTGAACGTCAGCCGCTGTGCAGCACCGGCACGATGTTGAGATGACCTGATACCCGGGCCCATGGCCCGCTGCTCACGCTCGAAGTTCTCGAGGTCATATCGTCCGAGTCGGCGCCCAGGACCTTGATGGCGCAGCGAGCCGGAATGGGGTCACCCGCGGAAAATTGCTGCCCCTTTGTTCCTCAGGGACAACGATTCGGGCCAGATCGCCAAAAGATTGTCTCGGCGGTACCTGGGTCGCCGCATGCCCGCGCCGTACCGTTCTGGTATCAGCTTCCCCGTTGAGAAAACACCAAATATCAACGGAACAAACATATTTCACCAACCCAGGAGCACAGCCATGTTCGAGCCCGCTTTCATCTTCGACGCCATCGTCCTCTTCGCCATCGGCCTGTGGCCGCTGCTGCTGGTCGTCGGCGCCGCCGGCATCCGCTGGTTCAACGCCCGCCGCACCGCGGCCGCGGCCGCTGTCCACTCGGTGGCATTGCCGCACGTCGCCGCGCCCGCACGTGCGCGCACCCTGGCCTACGCCACCGGCCAGTAACAAATTGACGATTCAGTCAGTCGCGGGTCGCGCCCGCATTCCCAGATAGCGCGCCGCTGGGACGCGGGAGCCGGCAGGCGTCGCAGGACTCCGCCAATCGCATCGCCCCGCCCACCCCACGGCAGCACCGGGCACACCGCCTCGGCCAACCACCGCGCCGAGAACGCGGCCTCGCGCGAGTTTGCCAGGCCCATGGCCACGCCCACCTCACCCCGACAGCGATGAGCGGTGCCCCGACCCTCCCGGCGCGTACGTGCGCACCAACCCGAGGTTCAATTCCAGCGCCCGCGAGCTGCACCTGCACGTCAACTCGGTGAAGTACCGCAGCCAGCTCGCCATCGCGCGGCTCGGCAGACCGATCGAAGAAGACCACATAGACGTGGAAGTCACACTGCTGCTTTGCCATTGGTTCGGCGCCGCAGTTGTCGCTCCTTAACGCAACCTGTGGATTCCGGCAAAGTCCATACACCACCGGGGTCGACAAGGGACGCTGTGGGGAGAACCAGCAGCGCCACGGGGCGCTGCCGCAACCGAGGAGCGCCTGGTGTACGCACGCTCAACCACGTTTCAGGCCGAGCCGGCGTCGATCGACGCCGGTATTGCGTACATGCGCGACACCGTGCTCCCGGCCTTGGAGGAGCTGGGGGCCGCGGGGATGTCGCTGCTGGTGGACCGGCGCCTGGGCCGGTGCATCGCCACCAGCTCCTGGGAGTCGGAGGCAGTGATGCACCTGACGGCGCACGCCGCCCGACCCCTCGGTGAACGTGCGGCGGAGCTGCTGAACGGGACCCGGAAGGAGATCAGTGAGTGGGAGGTGGCGGCGCTGCACCGCCACCACCGCTCACCGGAGAGTGCCTGCCTTCGCGTTGCCTGGTTCTCCGTCGAGCCTCATCAGGCGGACCTCCTCACCGACTTCTACCGGACGCTGGTCCTGCCGCCGTTGGAGAAACTCGAGGGGTTCTGCAGTGCCAGCCTCCTGCTCGACAAGCCGTCCGGACGCGCCGTTTCGTCCGTGACGTTCGACAGCGCCGCGGCGCTGGACAACAACCGCGAACAGGCCAGTGCGCTGCGCACCGAAAAGCTCGCCCAGTTGGGCGGCAGTCTGGTCGACATCTGTGAGTTCGAGCTGGCGATCGCTCACCTGAGAGTGCCGGAACTCGTCTGATTGCCCTGATGGTGGTCTCGGCGTACCGGCCGCATCGATGAGTCTTGATTCAGCGGATCGTCAGGCCCGTCACCGCCCGTGAGATGACCAACCGCTGAATCTCACTGGTGCCCTCGAAGATCGTGAAAATCTTGGCATCTCGGTGCATCCGCTCGACCGGATAGTCGCGGGTGTACCCGTTGCCGCCGAGAATCTGAATCGCCTCGTCGGTCACGTACACGGCGGTCTCGCTGGCCACCAGCTTGGCCATCGAACCCTCGGCGTTCTCGAACGGCACATTGTTGCGCGCCATCCAGCCGGCCCGCCACACCAGCAGCCGGGCGGCGTCGATGCGGGCCTTCATGTCCGCCAGTTTGAAGGCAATGGCCTGGAATTCGCCGATCTTCTTACCGAATTGCTCACGCTGGCAGGCATATTCGAGGGCGTACTCGTACGCCGCCCGGGCCACCCCGACCGCCATCGCCCCGACCGTCGGGCGGGTTCGCTCGAACGTCTTCATCGCGGCCTGGCCACCCGCGGACACGCCCGACTTCACCCGCGCCACCCGGGCCTCGAACTTCTCCCGGCCGCCGAGGATCGCGTCCTCAGGCAGCCGCACGTTGTCGAGCACCACCTCGGCGGTGTGCGACGCCCGGATGCCGTGCTTCTTGAACTTCTGCCCCTGCGACAGCCCCTTGGTGTCCGGCCCGATCACGAAGCTGGCCTGGCCGCGCGACCCGAGCTCCGGGTAGACGGACGCGACCACGACGTGCACGTTGGCGATGCCGCCGTTGGTGGCCCACGTCTTGGTGCCATTGAGCACCCATTCCCGGGTGGCCTCGTCGTAGCGGGCCCGGGTCCGGATGGACCCGACGTCGGAGCCCGCGTCGGGCTCGGATGAGCAGAACGCCGCGACCTTCGGGTCCGCGGCCGAGCCGAACATCTGCGGCAGCCACTGCCCGATCTGTTCGGGAGTTCCGTTGCCCGCCAAGGCCGCCGCGGCCAGACCGGTACCCATGATGGACAGCGCGATGCCGGCGTCACCCCAGAACAGCTCCTCGAACACGGTGAGCATGCCGAGGCCGCTCGGTTCGGCGGCCTGCGTGCCGAACAGTTCGGGTGAGTACAGCCCGATCTTCGCCGCTTCCTGGATGATCGGCCACGGCGTCTGCTCCCGCTCATCCCATTCCGCGGCGGCAGGGCGGACGACTTCGGCGGCGAACTGGTGCACCCAGTCGCGCACCTCGATGACGTCGTCGCTGAGTTGTAGTGAGAATGTCATGTCACTCCTGTTGGTGGTCAAAGTGTTTCGGTGCCGCGAGTGATCAGTTGCTCCGCCACGCGGTGGCACCGACGTTCAGATACCGGATCTGGCGCTCGAGCATGGTGGCCGCCGCATCCAGGTCACGCGCCGTCGTCTCTTCGTCGAGCCCGCGCGCGATGACCTCGAGCATCGAATCGATGCCGGCGAGGATGGTGGCCATCAACATGCTCGACAGCATCTCGACATCCCCGACGCTCCACGACCGGATGGGTTCGAACCGGGCCATGTAAGTGGCCAATTGGCTGGCGTACAAACGGATTTCCGACCGAATCTCGCGCCGGAGCACCGAATGACCGGCCGCACGTTGGCGCGCCAGGAACGCCAGGTGTGCATGGTCCCGCGAGACCACGCCACGAAGCGCCTGCACCCCGACGTGGATGGCGCCGCCGGACGAATCGATGTCGAGAGTGGCCATCTCGCCCATGATCTCGCGCAGCGTCCGAAAGGTCTCGTGAATCACGGCGAGACCGAGGTCGTCGAGCGACTGGAAGTAGCGGTAGAACGCCGACGGCGCGACACCCGCCTTACTGGCGAGCTGCCGCAGGCTCAGCGCGTCGAAGCTCGATCCGCTGCCGGTCAGTTCCAGCGCCGCCGTCATCAACGCGCGGCGGGTGTGCTCGCGGCGCTCCTGCTGCGTCCGGCGCCCATGCCGATCCCGACCATTGCCGGAGTCCGCCTCGACAGATAGAGAGCGTTTGTTCTCTGTGTTGCCTGTCACGAAACCAACTATAGCTATTGACCTCGCCATATCGACAAACATACCTTACGGAACATTCGTTCTCTAACTTGAATGGAGAAATCATGGCACGTATCGCAACCCGCCTACCCGGCGAGCGCAACCTGGCCGAGGAGGACCGCGACCGGATCGCCGCGATCCGGGGCGAGCTCATCCGCATCGGCAACGGCTGGCGGGAACGCCATCCGTTCCTCGCCGCACACCAGGACGGCGTCGGGATGGCGATATTCCTGGCGTCCATCGCCGGCGTTCTCGTCGACGCCGCGCTGTACGCGGCCGGCATCCTGCCCTGGTACGCAACCATCCTGATCACCGCGTTCTGGCTGTCATTGCTGCACGAACTGGAACACGACCTCATCCACTCGATGTACTTCCGGCAGAACCGCCCGGTGCACAACGCGATGATGTTCGGGGTGTGGTTCTTCCGGCCCAGCACCATCAACCCCTGGATCCGGCGGACGCTGCACCTGCACCACCACGAGGTCTCGGGCACCGATTCCGACCTCGAGGAGCGCGGCATCACCAACGGCGAACGCTGGGGCAGCCACCGGCTGCTCAGCCTGCTCGACTCGATGCTCGGCATCTACACCAAGCCACTCCGACAGCGCGCCATCGTCACCGCCTACATCAAGCACGAGGCCCGCTCCCCCGAAGAAGCGCGTCAGCTCGCCGCCAAGACGCTCGCGCTGTACTTCCCGCTCGGCACCATCCACTACACGCTGTGGCACCTGTTCATCGGCGTGCACGTCTACGAACTCGTCACCGGCAGCAGCATTTCCGGCAGCTGGGTGACGGTGCTTGACTTCGTTGCCGTCACGCTGCTGGCACCGAACGCGGTGCGCACGTTCTGCCTGCACTTCGTCAGTTCCAACATGCACTACTACGGCGATGTCGAGGAGCACAACGTGATGCAGCAGACCCAGGTGTGGACGGCCAAGTGGCTCAAGCCCTTCCACGCCCTGTGCTTCAACTTCGGCGAGACCCATGCCATCCACCACTTCCTGGTGCGTGACCCGTTCTACCTCCGCGAGGCGATCAAGCATGATTGCCAGAAAGTGCTGCGCGACAACGGTGTCCGCTTCAACGACTTCGGCACCTTCGGGCGGGCCAACCGCTTCAGCCTCGCCCCGGCGCACGTCGAGCCCTGACCACACCACTTCTCCGAACGGACACACCATGACCGAGAGCCAAACCGCCCAGCTGTGGATCTGCGTGCGCTGCGGCATGATCTACGACCCCGCCGACGGCGACCCCGACAGCGGGATCGCCCCCGGCACCGCGTTCGAGGACATTCCCGACAACTGGGTGTGCCCCGTGTGCGGCGTCAGCAAGGACGAGTTCGTCCCCTACGAGGACTGAGCCGCGCGCCAGGCACCGCGCCGGAGCAGCCGTAGTCCGTTGAGCCCGACGATGATCGTCGAGCCTTCGTGACCCGCCACCCCCAGCGGGAGGGGCAAGGTGCCGACGAGGTCCCAGACCACCAGCACGGCAATGAAAGTCGCCGCAATCGCCAGGTTGGCCATCACCACGCGGCGGGCGCGCCGCGACAGTGCCATCACCGCAGGGATGGTGCGCAGGTCATCGCCGATGACGACGGCATCCGCGGTCTGCAGGGTGAGATCCGATCCAGCGCCGCCCATCGCAACGCCCAGGTGCGCCGCCGCCAGCGCGGGCGCGTCGTTGATGCCGTCGCCGACCATGACGAGCCGGTGGCCGTCGGCCTGCAAGTCCCGGACGGCCGCCACCTTGTCGTGCGGCAGCAGGCCGGCGCGCACCTCGGCGATGCCCACCTGACCGGCCAGTTGCCTTGCCGCCGCGGCATTGTCACCGGTGAGCAGGACCGGGGCCTGGCCCGTCAGGGCGGCGACGGCGGCGACCGCGCCGTGGGCGTCGGGGCGAAGTTCGTCGGTCATGCCGAACACTGCGACCGCACGACCGTCGACCGCCACGACGACCGCGGTGCAACCGCGCTGCTCCATCTGAGCCACCGCCTCGTCACTTTCCATCGACGGTGAGGACACGGTGATCGGGTGTCCGTTCACAGTGGCCCGCACGCCGCGGCCCGGTTCGGCGGCGAAATCGGCAACGCGCGGCAGGACCAGTCGACGCGCCTTCGCCGCACGGACGATCGCCGCGCCCAGCGGGTGCTCGCTGGGATGTTCGGCGGCCGCGGCCAGCGTCAGCACCTGGTTTTGTGTGAAATCAGCTGTCAGTAGCCGAATCTCCGCAAGTTCCGGCGTCCCCCTGGTCAACGTTCCGGTCTTGTCGAACGCCACGCGGGTGGCGGCGCCGAGCTGTTCCATGACCACCGCCGACTTGACGAGCACGCCGTGGCGCCCGGCATTGGCGATCGCCGCCAACAATGGCGGCATCGTGGCCAGCACCACCGCGCACGGGGACGCGACGATCATGAACGTCATCGCCCGCAGTAGCGCCTCCCGCACGGAGTCGCCCGCGAGCAGCGGGATCACGAACACCGCGAGGGTGACGACAACCATCCCGATCGAGTAGCGCTGCTCGACTTTCTCGATGAACAGCTGCGTGCGGGCCTTGGTCTGGGACGCCTCTTCCACGAGCGCCGCGATGCGCGCCACGACCGAGTCGGCGGCCCGTCGGTCGACCCGAATCCGCAGTGCCCCGGTGCCGTTCAGCGTGCCGGCGAAGACCTCGTCGCCGACGGCCTTGTCGACGGGCAGCGGTTCACCGGTGATGGTCGCCTGATCGACCTCGCTGGCGCCGTCGAGCACCGTGGCGTCCGCGGAGATGCGCTCCCCCGGGCGCACGAGCACCACGTCGCCGACCGCCAGCTCAGTGGCCGGCACGACGTGCTCGCCGTCGTCGGACAACCGGGTCGCGGTGTCGGGCGCCAGATCCAGGAGGCCGCGCACCGAGTCCGCGGTCCGTGCGGTGGCCAGCGCCTCCAGTGCACCGGAGGTCGCGAAGATGACGATCAACAGGGCGCCGTCGGTGACCTGGCCGATCGACGCCGCACCGATCGCGGCGACGACCATCAGCAGATCCACGTCGAGGGTCTTCTCGCGCAGCGCCTGCAACCCCGCCAGTGCCGGTTCCCAACCGCCGGTGACGTAGCAGGCCAGGTACAGAGCCCACCACGTCCACGTCGGCCCACCGGCCAACTGCAGCACCAAACCGGCCAGGAACAACACCAAAGCTGCTGCCGCCCAGCGCATCTCGGACAGGTCGAACCACCCGCGGCGTGACGGCGCCACCGCCGCACCGACGCTCGCCGGCCGAGCAGCCTGAGTCACCGTCGCCATGACGCACCTCGCGAACACATGCAGCCAACGTTATCAGAACAAATGAATACGTCTTCATGTGTGTGCCCTAGTACACTACAACGGTGGGACATGGTGTCGAGGGACGTGATCGCCCAACCGGGCGGCTCGACGCTGACGCTGCAGCCCAGGTCGCCACGACGCTGCAGGCGCTCGCGACGCCGAGCCGGTTGATGATCCTCACCGAGCTACGCCAGGGCGCTCGCTCCGTCACCGACCTCGCCGACGCCATCGGACTCGAACAATCCCTCGTCTCCCACCAACTCCGGCTGCTGCGCAATCTCGGGCTGGTGACCGGAACCCGGAGCGGCCGCAGCATCGTCTACACCCTGTACGACAACCACGTCGCGCAACTGCTCGACGAAGCCGTCTATCACAGCGAGCACCTGAGACTGGGGCTGGCAGACCGCACAGGCAACGCGGGCTGAGGGCCGGGTGGGCTCGCGAACCGTTGCGCCACATCGCAAGGAGGGTCCATGTCCACGACACCCACGAGCACCAATGTCGCGACCTTCGAGCGATTCCACTGCAGTTGCAACAGCGGAGACATCGACGACATCGTGAGCACGATCGACGACGTCCTCCTCCCCGACGCCGTGGTCCACTCCCCGCTCGCGGCCGGTTCCGGGCCGGACACCATGAAACGCATCTGGACCCTGCTCCTGCGCGCCTTCCCTGACATCCACGTCGTGGTCGAAGACATGGTGGTCGACCACGACAAGCTCGCCTCACGTCAGACAGTGACCGGGACGCACCTCGGCGAGTACCGCGGACTGGCGCCGACCGGCAAAACCGTTGTGTACGAAGAGATCTTCATCATCCGGTTCGCCGAGGGCAAGATCGCCGAAGTCTGGGGCGTCGTCGATACCCTGTCCCAGCTGCAGCAGCTGGGCGCCGTCGGCAGGGTCTAACGCGCGGGGTATGCGTGGATCAGCGCCGTCGTCAGCTTGGGCACGGCGTGCACCAGATGATGCTCGGCGTCGTGGGCGATCTGGTGGGCCTGCGCCAGGCTCAGCTCGGGATCGAGGTCGAGTTCGACGTCGGCATGCAGGCGGTGACCCATCCACCGCATGCGCACGCTGTGCACCGACCGCACCCCCGGTTCGGCCGCCAGCGACTGCTCGGCGGTGTCGACGAGCGCCGGGTCGACGCCATCGAGCAAGCGGCGGAACACGTCTCGCACCGCGGTGCGCAGCACGGCAAGGATCGCCACCGTGATGATCAACCCGACGATCGGGTCCGCGAGCGGGTATCCGAGGGCCACTCCACCGGCGCCGAGCACCACGGCAAGTGACGTGAAGCCGTCGGTGCGCGCGTGGATGCCGTCCGCGACCAATGCTGCCGACCCGATCTGCCGCCCCACCCGGATGCGGTAGACCGCCACCGTCTCATTGCCGAGAAATCCGACCAGTCCGGCCAGCGCAACCCACCCCACGTGGTCGATGACCTGCGGATGGATCAACCGCCGTATCGCCTCATAGCCGGCAATGACCGCCGACAGCGTGATCATGCCGACCACGAACAATCCCGCCAGGTCCTCGACTCGGCCGAAGCCATAGGTATAGCGGCGGGTTGCGGCCTTGGCACCCAACGCAAATGCGATCCACAACGGCACCGCGGTCAGGGCATCGGAGAAGTTGTGAATCGTGTCGGCAGCCAGGGCCACCGACCCGGACACCGCCACGATGGCGATCTGCACGACTGTGGTGAGGGCCAGCACCAGCAGACTGATCTTGACCGCCCGGATGCCGGCGGCGCTCGACTCGAGCGCGCTGTCCAGGCTGTCCGCCGCGTCATGGGAGTGGGGAGCGAACAGCCCGCGGACAGCGCCCCAGCCGCCGTGGGAGTGGCCGTGGTCGTGGTCGTGCGCATGGTCGTGGCCGTGGTGATGGTGGTGGTGCGCGCTCATCGTCGGCCGCCCTTGCGCACAGCTGTGTCGGCGTCGAGCCTCCGCACACCGGGGTCCTGACGATGATGTGCCGGCACCCCGGGACCCGCGTGTTCGGCGTTGTGCACGGCGTCGACCACCAACTGCCGCACGTGCTCGTTCTCGAGGCTGTAGAAGATCGTCGTACCGGCCCGTCGCGTCTGGACCAATCGCGCCATCCGCAGCTTCGCCAAATGCTGTGACACCGACGGCGCGGGCTTGCCGACGCGCTCGGCCAGTTCATTGACCGACAGCTCGCATGCGCTCAACGCCCACAGCAGTTGGACGCGGGTCGGGTCGGCGAGCATCCGGAACACTTCGGCCACCAGACGCACCTGGTCGTCGGCGAGCGGCGCCGGCACCTGGTTATCTGCATTCATACGCAGATAATAGACCATCGGGCCGCCGATCGGCCCGCGGAGCGACGCTCAGCTGCCGCGGTCGACCAGGTCGAACACCTTGACCGCATGCGAAAACGGCTGCGGGGTAACGCCTATGGGGCCGAACGGATGGTCGAGGGTGTAGATGACGTACAGCAGCAGTGACAACAGGATGGCGACGGCGCCGACGAGTACCGCGTGCGCACGGGCGTTCTCCAGCCGCATGAAGCACGTCAGCAGGATCAACACCGCCCCACCGAAGATCAGGGCGCACCACAACAGTGCCGGGATGCGCTGGTGGGAATTGAGGATGCGCTCGCTGCGGTCGGAGGCCAGCACCGTCAGCTCGCTCAGGAACTGCGAATCGATCGGACTCGCGCTCGGCCCCGAACCATGCGTTCCCACAACGCGATACAGCTCGCTGAGCGCGGCGCGGCCGTTGTTGCTGATGTCGGCGAATTCGTCCATGCCCCAGGCGGGGCCCTGCACCGCGGCGGCGTACTTGCGCAGCTGCTCGCGAACCTGCGCCTGCTCGGGTTGCGGCATGGCGACGGTCTGGCGATACAGCGTCGTCAGCGTCGATGCTTCGTTGGCGACATTCGTCTCCGCACTGAGGAACTGCTGCCACCCGACGACGACCGTGAACCCCAGGAGCGCCCCGTAGACCAGGCCGACGACGGTGAGGAACGGGGACAGGAACGAGTTCTGTTCCGGGCGCGCATCCCGGGCGATGATGCGTCGCGTCACGAACACACAGCCGACCGCCACGCAGACCGCCCCGCCGACGACCAACGCCAGCATGAGCCACGCGCCGAACACCCCGAGATCACCCATAGTGGACCAAGCATGCCAAGCTCGCCGAGGGCTTGCCAAGCAATCTCCGCAAACTGCCTAGAGCACGAAACCGCACAACACGACCCAGTTGTCCGGCGCTTCGGCAACCTGCGGCGGTAGCGCCGACGGACTCCGACACCGCGACCAGTCAGCCGTCGAGGTGACAGCCGTCAGACAGGGATCGTCCACGACAAGCCGGAGAAGAAGAGCAAGAACGAGCCCGGGATTTGCGCCCTCGCAGAAAATGTCGGCGGGGTCAATCCGCCTGCTACAGTCCGGCTGTGTCCGGTGGTCGATCGACCCGGAAGCCGGGACTGTGGAAAGGAATACGGCAATGGTCTTCACCAAATCGGTCGCCCAGCGGGCGGTCGTAGCTGCCGCAGGAGCCGCCATGGCCGTCATGGCCGTCGCCCTGCCGATGTCGGGTCAGGCGATCGCCGCTCCGACGGCCCCCAACTGCACTCCCGCGGATCTGGCCGGGGTGGCTTCGGGTGTCGCTGCTGCCGCCTCCGCCTACCTGTTCACGCACCCGGACGTCAACGACTTCTACGGCAGCCTGCAGGGCAAGCCGCGCGATGAGGTCGCCAACGAGGTGCGCACCTTCTTCGACGCAAACCCGCAGGCGCACAACGAACTTCGCGCGATCCGTCAGCCCATGACCGATTTCCGTGAGCGCTGCGGCCTGGCGCAGCCCGACCGGCCGCTGCTGGGCGAATGATGTCCGCGCCACGCTCCCGCCGCCGGCTGATCGCCGCCGCATTGGCCGCGGCTGCCGTACCCGGATTGATCGCGATCGTCCCCGCGGGCACCGCCAATGCCGACGTCTGCTTCGGTGCCGGACGGCGCATCACGGTCAGCGGCTGCACCGACTTCGGCGCTGTTGCGCCGTACGCGCCGCCGCCGGCCGACTACGCGCCACTGCCCGAGGACATGCCGCCGCCACCGCCGCCCCCACCGGTTCAGGGTTGCGTCGGCTGGAACGGCCGCTGGGTCAGCGCCAACACCTGCCGCTGAGCGCGGCATCCGCCCCGGACCATGCCGGTCAGTACGCCCCTGCGGCTGCCGGCTGGTCCGCGGCGTCGGTACGGCCACGCAAGGCCCAGTGCAGGCGCTTGGCCGCGGCCAGCGCGCCGCTGGGCGCGTGCGGCTGGCCGTAGTGAATGAGCAGTGTCACGCGCCGCTGGCCGGAAGCGATCGGCATGTTGGCATGCAGACTCCGATAGCCCCAAAACAGGTACACGTCACCGACATTCATGTCGACGACGGTCGGGCCGTGGCTGCGGCCGAGACTGTCCAGGATCCGCTGCCGGAACGTCGCGCTCTGATGGACGATCTTCTCGAAGATGTTGACCATGACCGAACGGCGGAACGGCCGCTTGTTGAAGTAGCCCACCAACTCTCCGGACCGGCCCGGCTCTGCTTCGGGGATGAACAACGGGACCACCATCGTCACGACGCTGGCGTCGTAGTGGAACCACCAGGCATCGCCGTCGGCGTGTGGCCCGGCAACGATGCGCACCGCCGTACCGTCCATTTCATGGGCGCGGTCCGGGAACCGCTGGCGGACGACATTGTCGAGAAATGCGCGAACCGAATCGCTGGCCATGAACGCGTGAATCGATTCCAGGTGCCCGTCCTGCGGCGATAGGACGAAATGGTCTTTCTCGCCGTACTCGGCCAACCAGCGGTCGATTTCCGCCCGGGATTCAAGCACCCAATCCCATTGCACCGCGTTTGCTACCCGAGCGACGCCGGTCGCGTCCAACTGGTGCGCCACATCGACGGGATCGCACGCGTTCATGTCAAATTCACACATTTGGACGGAAGTGTAGACAACCAGAGAACGTCGTTACCACGATTGCTGCGATTTGACATTTGCCCTGCAATGACCATGCAATTCGCGAGTCAAGAGAGCAATTCAGCAATCACGTAAATATTGCCGAATTACTGCACTTCAAGCCCAGTAACCGCGCACCGAGGGCGCGTTGCGTTACTGCTCGATGCGCGTGAGTCCGAGAACCGGAATCTTCCGCGTGGTTTTGCGCTGATATTCGGCGAAATTCTCGAAACGGCCGGCCTGCGTCGCGTAGACGCCGTCGCGTTCGGCGCCCTGCAGCTCGCGCACCCGAACCCTGTACTTGTCGGGCCCGATCTCGACCGCGACCTGCTCGGGATGGGCCAGCGCATTGTGGTACCAGGCCGAGCTCGTGTCCTTGCCGTTGTTGGAGGCGAAGACGTAGATCTCGTCGCCGTCCGACTTCTGGTAGGCCATCGGGTTCTGCCGCGGTTGGCCGGACTTGGCGCCGACGGTATGCAGGATCAGCATGTCGAACTGGGCGAACCAGCCGTCGACCACGCCGTTTTCGCGAATCTGCCTGATGACGTCGTTGTGGAAATCGGTCTCATCCCCGGAAGTGCTCATGTGCCCATCCTGCTGCCGCACGACCGCCTATGTCAATTAGATTGATATGTGGGCCGCCTCACGCGGCCGGTCGGTTGCGTCAACGGATCGTGGCCGCGGCCATCACCCCGCCGCCCAGCGACATGTACCCCCAGGGGGTATCATGGAGTCGACTCCCATACCGCTCGATTTCGACGATGAGGAACGACAACGATGGCCAGCGATTCCCACCACCATCCCGCCGACCACCACGGCGGACACGACCACGGCTCCCACCTGGATCATGCGCACCACGGCGGCGACATCAACGCCATGGCAGTCAGCGCGACCCTGCATTGCCTCACCGGCTGCGCCATCGGGGAGATCGTCGGCCTGATCATCGGCACGGCTCTGGGGTTGACGAACCTGGCGACCATCGGACTGGCCATCGCGCTGGCATTCGCCTTCGGCTACACCCTGTCGACACTGCCGCTGTTGAAAGCCGGGCTGGCGATCGGCACGGCGCTGAGCGTGGTCCTGGCTGCAGACACGCTGTCGATCGCGACGATGGAGATCGTCGACAACCTGGTCATGGCGGTGATCCCGGGCGCGATGAACGCCGGCCTGGTCAACCCGGTCTTCTGGATCGGGATGATGATCGCGCTGACCGTCGCCTTCTTCGCCGCCTACCCGGTAAACCGATACCTGCTGCAAAAAGGCAAAGGCCACGCACTGACGCACAAGTACCACGGAAGCGCCGGCTCCGACGTCACCGGAATTCGGCGCTTCATCCCCACGCTGAGTACGCCGACGCTGACCGCGGCGATCACCGCGTTCATGCTCGGCGGCTTGGTCGTCGCCGTCGCAGACCAGCTCGGCTCCCCCGACACCGCGCCGCACAGTCAAACATCGCCGGCCGCGCACGCGGCACCGTGACCGACATCAGAATCCCGATGCCACCGATACGGCGCGCGGCGTTTAGCATGAGTCGTCCCTATGGGTCCCTATCTCGGTAGGTGCCGCCCCCGTAGCTCAGGGGATAGAGCACGGCTCTCCTAAAGCCGGTGTCGCAGGTTCGAATCCTGCCGGGGGCACTTTTTCCGGTGTATTACGTCGGCTGATGGCTGACATTTCTCTGTCGGGTGATGCCTGACAGTGTTTCGGCTGATGCTTTACACCTGCTTCGGTTGATCCTTGACACTCCCTGAACGCGGGAGTTGAGCGTGGCTGAGCAGCAAGCATCAGACGGTGCTGGCAGTGATCAGTGATGGGTTGTCGGTGACGCAGGCGGCCGAGAAGGCGGGGGTGTCGCGTCAGACGGTGCATGCCTGGTTGGCCCGGTATGAGGCCGAGGGTTTGGACGGGTTGGTTGATCGGTCACACCGGCCGGTGTCGTGTCCGCATCAGATGTCAGCCGAGGTCGAAGCGGCGGTGCTGGAGTTGCGGCGCTCACGTCCGTATTGGGGGCCGCGGCGGTTGGTGTTCGAGCTGACCAAACGCAATGTGTCACCGGTGCCCTCGGAGTCGGCGGTGTACCGGGCGTTGGTGCGGTCGGGGTTGATCGATCCGCGGTTGCGCGACCGGCGGGCCCGCAAGTGGAAACGCTGGGAGCGGGGCGCGCCGATGGAGTTGTGGCAGATGGATGTCGTCGGTGGGTTCCCGCTGGCTGACGGGACCAGCGCCAAGGCCTTGACCGGGATCGACGACCACTCCCGGATGTGCGTGTGCGCCCGGCTGATGACTCGCGAGCGCACCCGCGCGGTGTGCGATGGACTGCGCGGTGCGTTGGCGACCTACGGCTCACCAGAACAGATCCTGACCGACAACGGCAAGGTGTTCACCGGCCGGTTCAACCATCCACCGGTGGAGGTGCTCTTTGATGCGATCTGCCGCGAGCACGGCATCGAGCACTTGTTGACCCAGCCGCGCTCGCCGACCACTACAGGCAAGATCGAGCGGTTTCACCGGAGTCTGCGCGCGGAGTTCCTTTCTACCGCAGCACCTTTCCCCAATTTGAAGGCGGCGCAGCAGGCGCTCGATGAGTGGGTGATCGAGTACAACACCGCCCGGCCGCACCAGTCCCTGAAGATGGACACCCCAGCTCAGCGGTTCACCGCATCAGCGCCGGCGGCGGCACCGTCGACCTCCACAGCTGCGCGCGAGCACCAGCGCCAGGGCTCAGATTGGGTCTCGCGGCGGGTCACCACCAACGGGGTGGTGTGCGTGTCGTGGCAGCAGGTCAGTATCGGCAGGCACTGGGCCGGGCAACGCTGCGACGTTCATGTCGACGGGGACCTGCTGAGGTTCTGGGTCGGCGAGCAATTGGTCAAAACCGCAGCCCGCAACAGCACCGGGGCGGTACGAAACAAGAAGGCCTGCCGCACCCGCGAACAGGCCTGACCACCAACACGAGTGTCAAGGATCAACCGAAACAGATCGGTCACCCATCAACCGAAGTCCGACAGCCTGCGAACGCGCTCCCGCCCCGACTAATGGGACGTGCGTCGCCACCCTCATCGGTCGCCGCGCGGCGCGGTCCCCTAATGCACTGGCGCTGTGTGGTTATCCTCGGCGGTACACCGTAGGCCACTCTGCCGTTGGCTGCTCGCGGTTCCCACCGGGAATACCGAAGCGCGCTGCGTGGCAAAGCGCCCTAGCTATTACGCCCACTATTGCGTCGATCCTGCCGCTCGCCCCTTATTTGGCCGATCAGTTCGGTGCGCTGTCGGCGACGCACATCCCGTTCTCGGCGATTGCGGATTTTTCTGACGCGTCTCGCCCGTTGACGGACCTTCCACCCCCGCCAATGCTTCTTGCGGTAGTAGCGTTCCTGCGCAGTGATGATGCCGTCCCACATCTCCGTCAGCTCTGGTCGCATCGCTCGTATCGCCGCCGTTCGCCCCTCAGGCAACGGGGATTCCGCATCCTCGTCATTCGAGTTAGAAGCTGCGCGTCGGATAATCGTCATAGATCGCCGGTAGTAGACGTAGTAGATGTGAAAGACCGAATTGCGGTACGGAGCTCGCGATCGTGTGGCTTCTCGAAAGTTGGCGGGCGCACCAAGGAGCGCAAACGCGTTCCGATTCGCATGGTAGCGCCATATTCTGCTTGTCACGGTAGATGCGAGAACTAGCGCGGTGAAGTATGTGGCGAGTGCATAGGCTACCGATTTCCATCCGAGTCCGACAATTGGCAGCACCACCAACTCAGCGACGGCTACGAGGTACAGCAGCGTTGCTAAAGTGCCGACCCGACGGGTCCATTTTGGCGTGGGAAATACGCGGAGAGCCGCCAGCCTGAGCGCGTGTAAGTTGTTGTCATCTAACAGAACTCGTTGTACACCCTCTTCATCTGTTTGGGCAACCACCTTACCGTTCTGGTCGATTCGCTCTACGTGCATGCGCGCTTCATTCCAAGCTTGAATCGTGGTCGGAAAGCTGGCCAGAAAGGAGACGAGCGCAACCACAATCCCGACAGCCTGGAACCATTGAAAGCCTGTCACAAACGGTCATATTCTCATCTAGCCGCCCGCATTCTTAATCAGGCTCTTCATGATTGACGGTGTAGTTGGGGTCTGAATCCGCCGGTTTCGAGTAGGGATCGGGCGATGTAGTGGGTGA